>JAVEUY010000322.1:0-3817 GCA_034005315.1 Ignavibacteriaceae bacterium
TACTGATTACCACCGAAGCAGTTGTATATGAAATAAAAGAGAAAGAATCAGCAATGCCAGCTATGCCTCCGGGAGGTATGGGTGGAATGGACGGAATGTATTAAAATTCCATTTAGCTGTTATTTTTACAAGGCGAGGTTTCTCCTCGCCTTTTTTGTTTTTTTTAAGCATTTTTTCAATGGCAGGAAATTTGCCTCATTTATTAAGAAATTATTTATTGAATTTTTTTTAACTAATAAATGAATAAAACAAACGGAAACAGCTCAAAACCAAATGAATTATTTACTGCTGGAGTAATGTCTTCCGAACTTTTAGTATGTAATTCAGTAATGCAAATCGGGTTGCAGGAAAAAAACCCGAATGGTATGCAATTAATTGAAGCTAAATCTGTCAGGATGTTTAATCTTGAAGAAAGTTTAAACTCTCAGAAGAAAACTTATCTTCTTCAATTTGATGAATCAATAACTACTTATATTGCTGCTGAAATAGTTATCAAAAATCCATACTTCAAATCTGAAGATAGACTGTTAAGAGCATTAACAATATGGTACTTTGAAGATGAAGAAATCGGACGTAATGATTTTAACCTGAGCTTAAATAAATATTGGGAACTTGTTGAATTTGTTCAAAGCTGGGGAACGCCAGTTCCCGGATTCTGGAAATGCGGAGAAGTACGGATTGAAATATTTTTAGAAAACCAGAAAATTTTAAAGCATAATTTTTTAATTGGTAATCAGGAAATAATTAATTTCGTTGATAATAATGTACATTCTGAAAATCATTCTGATAAACAAAACACCAGACAACCGAAAAAATTAGAGCAGTTACAAAGAACCAACAGCAGTAATAATTCTATAAAAAATCTTTTTGATGAATTTGATAATCTTGTCGGGCTGCAAAACCTGAAACAATCATTAAAAGATTTTATTTCTTACCTCGAATTTGTTAAGGAACGAAAAGCTAAAGGTATCGAAACCAACGAAAACATTTCAGCTAATTGTATTTTCTTAGGTAATCCTGGTACTGGTAAAACCACTGTAGCAAGAATTTTAGGCAGATTCTTTAAAGCTATTGGTCTTCTCGAAAACGGTCATGTAGTTGAAGTTGACAGAGCATCATTGATCGGAGAGTATATCGGAGAAACTGCTCAGAAAACTGAAAAAGTTATTAATCAGGCTTTAGGCGGAATATTATTTATCGACGAAGCTTACTCTTTGAAGAGAGATAAAAGTCCGCAGGATTTTGGACAGGAAGCAATTGATATAATTCTTAAACGTATGGAAGATTATAAAGATAAATTTTTTGTAATAGCAGCAGGATATCCTGAGCCGATGGAAAAATTTATTAACTCTAACCCTGGTTTAAAATCCAGATTTACACATCATTTTTATTTTGATGATTATAATTCAAATGAGCTTGCAGAAATATTCAGGATTTTTTCTGAAAAAGAAAAATATGCCTTTAACGAAAAAGCAGAGAAATTTTTATTAGGAAAACTTAATCCCTTAATAGATAATACAGACGTTTTTTTTGGCAATGCACGTTTTATCAGAAATCTTTTCAGTGAAGCCAAGATTGAGTTAAGTAAAAGATATCACTTGCTGGAAGATGAGGAAAAGAATTTTACTAATCTTAATACAATTCTTGTTAATGATATCCAGTCTGCATGGCAGAATATTCATAACAGAAATAGTGCAAACACAAAATCGAATGATAAACTTGAGCGTTATATAAATGAAATAAATAATCTTGTAGCTCTGGATAGTGTAAAACTTATATTTAATAAAATAGTATCATCTATAAAGGTAGATAGATTAAAATCTGAAAGGTCAATCTCATCTATACATAGAATCTATAATTCGATTTTTATTTCTGCTCCTGGTTCAGGTACATCAACGGTTGCAAGGCTTTTTGCTAAAAGTCTTTATGCTTCCAATAAATTATCAAAAGGACAATTAATTGAGATTGATGAATCTGCATTTTCAGGATTGAGCAAGATTGAAGCTTACTTAAGCATTGATGAAATCTTTAAGCAGCTAAAAGGCAGCATAGTTTTAATTAATGATGTAACTGCATCACTGCAGTGTGAAAAAAACTTCAGCAATTCGCTGCTGCAGTATTTTCTGAAAAAACTTTATTTATCGGGTGATGATATTGTTGCAATTTTAGCAGGTACAAAAAGTGAGATTAATTTTCTTGTTGAAAACTTTCCTGTTCTGGAAAGTCAGTTTCCAAATATATTTGAGTTTGAACCATATACGAACCGTCAGCTTCTTGAAATAGCCTTAAGTATTTGTCAAAAGAAAAATTATCAACTAGATGAAGGAGCCTGGCAGCAATTACTTGAATTGATTGATGAAATGCGAAAAGAACAAAACAGAAATTTCTATAATGCCAGATCAATTAAGGAATTGCTAAACAGGGCAATATCAATCCAGGAAGACAGGATTTTATCTATGCCTGATATTATGAGCGGAGACCTTATGACTATTACTCTGGAAGATTTAACATTACTAAGATCAATGGAGATATAGTTCCCTGTTATCCCTTCAATCTTATTTATCTTTGTTTATCAATTAAAAAAAAACTTATGCTGGAATTAATTAACATCACAAAACAATTTGGAAACTTTACTGCAGTTAATAATCTGAATCTTAAAATTAATGCAGGTGATTTTTTTGGATTTCTTGGACAAAACGGCGCAGGCAAAACTACTACTATTAAAATGATCGCCGGTTTATATACTCCAACCTCAGGTAAAATTTTAGTAAACGGACTAGATATTGAAAAAGACAATATCAAAGCAAAAAGACTGATAGGTTTTATTCCGGATCAGCCATTTCTTTATGATAAATTAACCGGTCGCGAGTTTCTGTTTTTTAGCGGCGGACTATATTCTATTGAAAAAGAAAAACTGAAAGTTAAAATTGATTCGATTATTAACGAGTTAAAAATTGACTCCTGGATTGATAAAAGAACTGAAGAGTATTCTCAGGGAATGAAACAAAGGATCGCAATTGCTTCTGCACTGTTGCACAATCCTAAATTACTGGTTGTTGATGAACCAATGGTTGGGCTGGATCCGCAAAGCGCACTTATAGTAAAAAATCTTTTTAAAAAACTCTCAGCAAACGGAACTGCTATATTCATGTCAACTCACAGTCTTAATGTAGCTGAAGAAATTTGCAGCCGGATAGGAATTATTAAAGACGGAAGAATGATCTTTGAAGATAAGACAGAAGTGCTGGAAGCTATTAAAGATTTAAACCACAATAATCTTGAATCATTATTTTTACACCTGACAAAATAATGAAATCAATATTTCACATAATAAAATATAAGTTATTGCTTTTCCTGAAATTAAACTCAGAAATTTCTGCCGGTTATCTGGTTAAAGCATTAAGCTCATCAATTGTGTATGGAATATTTGCCTATGGATGTTATTTCTTTACAATGAACTCTATGGAATATTTATTATCAGGAATTAATATCGGTTCATTTCTTTTCCACAGGTTTATTGCGGTCATTCTATTCATCTTTTTTATCACAATAAATATTGGCAACATAGTTGTATCATATTCAACACTTTACAAATCGAAAGAAGTATTTTATTTTATCAGTAAACCAATTTCATTTACAAAAATATTTATCATTAAGTTTTTAGATAACTTTTTTTACAGCTCTTCAACTTTGCTGCTGATAGTAGGTGCAATTATCTTAGGCTACGGATTATATTTTAATCTTGATTGTTATTTTTATCCGATTTACCTGCTCGGTATTATTCTGCCATTTATGTTTACAGCCGGTTCACATGGTG
>JAVEUY010000012.1:0-18202 GCA_034005315.1 Ignavibacteriaceae bacterium
AAGAATGTTCTTCCAACAGAATTCACTTTATATCAGAATTTTCCCAACCAATTTAACCCCGGGACAACAATAAAATACGATATTCCAAATACAAGTGAGGTTTCGCTCATCATCTACGACATACTCGGGAAAAAAGTAAAAGAGCTAGTAAACACAAAACAAGAAGCCGGCAGGTATGAAATACAGTTTAATGCGTCTAATCTTGCAAGCGGAGTTTATATCTATCAGTTAAGAACACCTGGTTTTACACAAGCACGCAAGATGATATTGGCAAAGTAAAAAAAGCCTCATCCCTAAATCCCTTCTCCAAAGGAGAAGGGACTTTTTAAATTTAAAAGGCGAGTTTTGACACTCGCCTTTTTTTGTTCTTAATCTTAAACAGATAAATCTAATATCTTAAAAATACATTAGGAATTTTCTGTCGGTCTTTGATGACTTACAAATTTATTATAAAGCAGCAGTCCGATAATTGTAACTACACCGATCATACTAAAAATTATCCATAATGTTGCAGGCTGATTAAGCTTATCAACAAAATGAACATAAAGATTTGCACCAAGTATTCCGCCGATAAAACTTCCTAATACTCCATACAAAAATGAGTAACCAAGATAAAGAGCTTTTTTATCTTCCGGTGCAATTAAGCCGACATAACTTATAAATTTCGGATGAGCCGTCATCTCGCCAATTGAAAAAATTGTAATGCCAAGCATAAAAATCCAGATGTTGGTATTAATGGCAAGTATAGCCATTCCGGCAGTGCCCATAGCAATTCCGGTAATCATTGTCGGAAGAGCTTTGGTATGTTTAACAATATTTGAAACAATTATCTGAAGTAAAATTATAGTTCCTGCATTAATTACTGTAACATGTTCAACATCAAATTTCCAGTTCAGGCTGATGCCCATTCCATTAAACAAATTATTAACAAAATTATTAAGCGGTGCGGCATCAACATATTTTTGAAGATACCATAAAACGGAATCAAACATCTGGAAATAAAGAATCCAGAACCCCGAATAAACTACAATCAAACCTATGAATCTGAAATCTGTAAGAACTAATACCGCACCTTTCAAAACCTCAGCAAGAGTTTTTGCACTCTCTGGTCTTTTCGGTTCTTTATAAATGAAGAGTGTAGGAATTAACATCGCAGTTGTTGCAATGGCAGATACAACCATTACATACTGCCAGCCAAAAGTATTTTTAATATAAGGCACAAGAATCAGCGGGAATAAAAATGCGCCAAGATTTATTGACCAGTAAAAAATCCCAAAGCCAAGTGTGCTGTTGCTTTCGTTAGTTTCGCGGGCAATAGTTCCGGATATCATTGGTTTAAATGCACCGGCACCGACAGCCATAATTATCAAGCTTCCAAAAACCATTGCATATTCTGTTGTCTGGCTTGTTAAAAAATATCCTATTCCAAGAAAGATGAATGCAAAAGTTAAAACCCGTTTATAACCGAACCTGTCCCCGATTGCACCGGAAAGAATTGGAAGTATATAAAGCATCGGCTGAATAACGCTTTTAATTACACCAACACTTTCTTTAGTATAATCTAATTGATCAGTCATATAAACGGAAAGAATACTCATCATACCGTAATAAGAACCTCGCTCAAAAAATTCCATTAATATTACTATCCAGTAATTAAGTGAGAATGATTTGAACACTGATTTTTTAGCTTGTTGTCCGGTCATCTGCTTTTCCTTTTGATTTCAGAATTTTTAATTGCAAAATTAATGAAAATGTATTATAAGCTATAATAAAAAAGGCACGATTTCCCGTGCCTTATAAATTTTTAATTACACTGATGCATACGATATTATTTTATCAGTATCATCTTTTTGGTATCAACAAAAGTTCTTCCGCCGCCAACTGCTTTAATCTGGTAAATATATGTACCTGATGTAAGTGCAGATGCATTAAAGCTTGCTTTCTGATAACCTGCTTCCATAGTTCCATTAACAAGTGTTGTAACCAATTCACCAAGTGTGTTGTAGATTGAAATTGTTACACCAGCTTTTTCCGGCAGTGAATATTCAATTGTTGTAGCCGGATTAAATGGATTTGGGTAGTTTTGATAAAGTATATATTGATCCGGAGTAGTTACGTCAACTTCGATAACCGGGGAGTATTCAAATGTTCCGTCCAGATCTACTTGTTTCAACCTGTAAGAATAGCTGCCTACTGCAAGCCCTTTATCAATAAAATTATAGTTGGTTATTTCTGTAGTTGTTCCTTTTCCGCTAACGAAAGAAACATTTGTCCATTCACTTGATCCCCTGGTTTTTCTTTCAACCTGGAATCCTGAGTTATTGGTTTCGGTGGCTGTTGACCAGCTAAGATTAACATTATTTCTGTCTGCATTAGCTGTAAGTCCGGTTAATTCAACCGGTACCTCTGTTGTAATTAACATTGTAACCGGAACGACAACCGCAGGGTTAACAGGGTCGTTGCTAGCAACTTTAAGATCCATTGAATAATTGCCGACAGGGAAATCCTCGCTCTTGAATGTTAATACAACTTTAACGCTGTTTCCGTTAAACAATGTTCCACTGTTTGTATTATTTGTAAGCCATTCGGGTTCTGCAGAAAATTGAAGTGCTTTATTGTTTGCAACATAATTTGCATTATAAGCGACCTGTAATCCAGCTGTGCCGGCAGCATTTTCAATTCCCACTGTTGCAGAGTTCAGTGTGCCTGTCATATTATTATAATAGACTAATATTTTGCCGCTTGAATATAAAATCACCTGGAATGTTAATGATCCCTGGTTTGAATATCTGTGCCAGCCTGTAAACTGAACAATAAATCTGTTACCATCCTGTTTATAATGCACGGTTCCTGAAGATACACCATCAAGATCATCCCAGAAAGGTGCGATAAATTCATTAGGTACTGCAGCATTTGGAATTGCAGCATTAGTAAAAATATTTGATGTAACCGGTGCAAATAAAACCAATCCGTTAGAGCTAACATAAATCTGGGTTTTAATATTTCCGTAAAATTTAAAGTTAAATCCTAAAGGAAACGGACCCGCATAACCTTCATCTTTTGGATTAAAAGTTCCGCTTGCAATCCAGTTGGTTACTAAAGTGCCTGTAGAAGAAATGTCTTCCCAAACATATTGTGGTCCGTTAGGTTCATCGCTGTCAATCCATTTATAACCAAATGCATCAGGTCCGCCATGTCCGTCAATACTTGCGCCACCGTTTTCAATCGGATTATCTTTATCATTATTAATTTTTTCTGTGTTTTCTTTTATCTCAGTAAACACATATGCACTTACAGAGCTTTCGGGAAATGTATTGTTCTCTAAAGACACTTCAAAATCCAGAGTAGATGGATTAACTGAAACGTTGGATACTGTAACAGTATCTACAACTGTCTGAGCCGGATTTAATACATGGTGCATGCTTGCGGGTGTAACTGAAATCTGAGGTGCACCGAAGGTTGTTCCGCTTGCACTGTTTGATAATAATGACCAGTTGCCCCAGACATCTTTTGACTTTATTGCAAAATGATGTGTTGTTGCAAAACTTAATCCTTCCACTAAATAATTTTCTGTTGCACCTGCAGTATCGGGTATTGCAGTAAATGGCAGTTGAGTGGCATTGTTGAAAGCTGTTGTATCATTTATCGGAGAGAAAGAATATCTTATATCATATCCGGTAACTCCGTTCATTGATGAATCGTACGGAACTGTCCATTGTAAAGTTAATGAGTTTGAAGTAGGGGCAATAACTGTTAAATCTGTAATAGGATCAGGAGCTGTTGAGTCTGGTGTGCCTAAACTTAAAAACGCAGCATAAACATCAATTAAACCTGTTCCATAATTATTATCTTCACCAGCAGCACCCAAATCAACTGCTGTATTATAAAGCGCTTCTAAAATTTCCTTGCCGGTTAAATTCGGAGCAAATTGTTTTAACAATGCAACTGCACCGGCAACGTGTGGTGAAGCCATTGATGTACCGCTTAATACTGTATAACCGGAAGACGAGCCGGAAGATCTGACATTAACACCGGGAGCTGAAACTTCAGGTTTAATTAATAAGGAACCTGTTCCGCCGCATAGTGAAGGACCGCGGCTTGAAAAGCTTGCAATCGGATTATTATTTCCGCCGATGTAAAGTGCTCCGTCAATAGCACCAACCGACATAACATTAACAGTGTTTGTGTTTATATTTTTAGGCTTTGTAACTGTTGATGATCCTGGTCCGTTATTGCCGGCAGAAAATACTACTGCAATACCGGCAGCTTCTAACGCATCCAGAGTAGTTTTATAAATACCGGAACATTCGTTTGTAACATCCGGATCATACCAGCTATTGCTTATTGCATCTGGCATATCATCAATTGTTGATGGATTTCCATCAGGATTCATTGCCCACTGAAAAGCCGCAACTGAATTTGATGTATGAGGACTTGAACAAATAGTTTTTGCCGCAATCCATTCTGCACCAGGTGCAACACCAACAGTATCGCCTGTAGTTGGTGACCAGCCTGTCATTGTTCCCATCGTATGACTTCCGTGTCCGTCACAATCACTCGGAGTTGTTGAACCGCCACCCGGATCAAACCAGGCTTGGTTATTTGGAACATGATTTCCTCTCCATTTATGCTGTAAGGCAGGATGATTTGGATAAACGCCTGTATCAATACCCATAACCAATCTTCCCTGTCCGGTAATTCCCTGTGCCCAGAGTAGATGAGCATTAATAATTTTTAAGCCCGGTTCAACTGATTCAGTATTTTCGAGAAAAGAATCATCGCCGGCAACCGGTCTGTCCAGTTCAAGCAAAGCATCCAGATCAATTTCAGCCACATCCAATCTGTTCATCAACTCATAAACAACACCCGGCTTAGCTTCAATAACAAACATATTAGATATCCAGAATGAATTGAACGAATAAATGTCTGCCGATTCATATTTCGACTGGAAGTAATTTTTTAATTCGCCCTGCGTTCTTTCAGCATTTTGCTGCAAAGCAGTAATAACCTGATAGGCTCTTTGCTGTAATGTTGCTTTTTCTGTGTAAAGTTGTTGATCCAGGGCTGCAAGATCAACCTGAGAGCGCAGAAGAACAATCACCTGAAGATAATCATCCTGACCTGCTTTGTTAAGAGCTTCTTGCAGTCTGCTGCTTATTTCAACCTGTGAAAAAACATTTGATGAAATCAGCAGGAATGCAAGGACAAGTATTAGTTTTTTCAATGTATCACTCCTTTTAGTTTGATGTTGAAAGTTAGCAAGTTATCCTGAATGCTACAAGAGTTTACAATTTTTTTAAATCAGAACTTTTTAATTTATAAGCATCTTTTAAAAGAAAAATTGCTTTTTTAAGTCTTGAACTATACTTTTAGAACAGGAAAATAGTTCAATATATCTATTAGACACTTGACTACTGAATTAACAGACATAGAACTGTTCAAAAGGATTTTGAACAAAGATTCTAAAGCTCTCGAAGCTCTTTATGACAGATATTCGCCTGTCTTATTTACATTTATAAAAAGAATCGTAAATGATCCTGTAATAGCTGATGAAGTTCTTGCCGATGTTTTTGTTCTCATCTGGCAAAAAACATCCATGCTTAATTTTGAACATCAAAACCCTTATGCTGTATTAATAAATCTTTGCCGGAATAAAGCTCTGGATACTTTAAGAAGATTAAAAAATACAGATCTGCCGGAATACACCGGTGATTATGAAGATGAATTTATTTTACCAAAATTATCTATTCATACACCTCCGAATGATCTTTCGAAAATTTTACTTAACCGGGAAAAGATTCAGATTGCAATTCATAATCTAACCGAAGCACAACAGTATGTAGTATCATTAGCTTATTATGACGGTTTAACTGAATCAGAAATTGCGGCTAAACTGAACATCCCGCTTTTAACTGTTAAGTCGAAAATTCGTGTTGCACTAAACAGCATAAAAGAAAATCTTGCTAAAGAGGGGATACAATGATAGATGAACAAAAAGTATTGGGACTGCTTCAGGCAAAAGCGTTAGGATGTCTTGATCCTTCTGACGAAAATATGCTTTCCGGATTTATAGATGGCGGGCATTTATTTCCCTGGGATGAATTAGGCGTTTTACAAAGTGTTGCTTCTCTGTTTCCAATTTCTCTTCCATTGGAATTACCGGATCCGTCTTTAAAGGATAAGATTGCTTTGCGTTTAATTAAGCTGACCGAAGAAATTCGTGCTCAAAAAATTATCGAAGAAGAAAAACAAAGACAGTCTGAGGTTGAAACAACTTTACCGCAGGAACAGGAATTTACAGAAGAAGTTTTTGAGGAGAAGATTGAGGAATACGAAGACTCTGAAGAAAAACTAACGGAACAACAAAGTGAAACTGAAGAGATAACCGGAATTATAACAGAGATACCGGATATTGCTGAAGAAAATAATTTTAACATGGATGTTGAGGAAGCAACTTTTAATCTTGATAATGTTGTTTTACCAGATTATGAATCAATAAATACTCCTGAAACTGAGTTTGATCAAATTGCACAGCCCGGAATTGAAACCTTTACTGAGAAGCCTATTGAAGAACCATCGGTTGAAAAACTACCAATTGATACCGTTGCACCTTTTGAAGAGTTATCAACTGAATCATCTTTTACGGATAGTGCTGAATCATTTGAAGAACCGCTGACTGAAACTCCGCAGTTTGATAAGACTGAAACACTTGAAGAGTTACCAACAGAAACTTCTTTTACGGATAGTGCTGAATCATTTGAAGAACCGCTGACTGAAACTCCGCAGTTTGATTCGGCTGAAACACTTGAAGATTTATCAACAGAAACTTCTTTTACTGATAGTGCTGAATCGTTTGAAGAACCGCTGACCGAAACTCCGCAGTTTGATACTGCTAAACAATCTGAAGAGCCAATAATTGAATCTATGCCAGCCGAAACATATACTGAGACCACTGAATCATTAATAAGTGATCATGTCCTTGTTGAACAAACAGAAACAATTAAGGAAGATGTTTCAGAACAAATACAAAGCAATGTAGTGCAGGAAGTTAAAGCAGCTTCTGAACCTGATTCCGAAAAGTATCCGGATCTAACAAAGCGTAGTGTTGCTGATAAAATGTTTAAAGCAATTGAGCAGGATTTTGATTCACTTAAACAACATTACGAAAAAAGTGAGGCGAAGCTAAAAAGAGGTTTGCTGGTTTCTTATATCGTTATTGCGATATTGTTTTTATTGCTTGTCTTCTCATTTTTTAAACTCAGCAGCGATGTAAATGGTTTGCTGGATAAAATAAAAAGCATGAAGAAAAATTCTACTTCATCTTTAATTGAAAAAAAGAACATCAACTCGTTTTATCAGTTCTTCTGTTAAACAAATAAGAAATCAATCCGATAACTGCTGCGGCTAAAATAATTATTAGCCAGTAGCTTTTTAGCACTGCAAAAAAAGCCGAATAAAATAATTCTATATTAGCACTCCCTTTATCCCAGACAAGCCATGCGCCGCCAAAGATAATTAATATTGAGAGTATCAGCGACGTCTTTTTAATACGGATGAGTAAATTGCCTGTAAGAAGACTAACTCCCAGTATAAATAAAGCGGCAGGTACAAATATTTTTCCGAATCCGATAATTTCATACTTTGTAAAAACAAACATCACAGAGCCGCTTAAGAAAAGAATTGAACCGATAACAACTCCGGCAAGATGTTTTTTGATATATGATGAATAAAAAAATCCGATACCGGCAATAATCAACAGATATGCACCAATAACTAAAATATTTTTTGTAAGCACACCGCTGATAAACAATACAAATAAAATAACAGCAATTGCTGTCAGAAGCTTATTAACATTGTTTGAGTTCATTATAAAATTCTTTGCCCCATGCTTGAGGCGATAAGATCAGTAGCAAATACTGCGCTGTTGTTTCTGACATCAAGAATAGGATTTACTTCTGCAACTCCGAGTGAAGACATACATCCGCATTCTGCAATAGATTCCATCAGCAAGTGTGCTTCACGATAATTTAAACCGCCCGCAACAGGTGTTCCTACACCGGGAGCAAAATTTGGATCCACGCTATCAACATCAAAACTAACATGAATGTGATCGATCTTTTCTTTAAACTGTTTTAATACGCGGCTAATAATTCTGTGTATTCCAAGTTTATCAACATCACTCATAGTATAAACGGTTGGATTAAGCTTTTTAATATTTATTCTTTCTTCGGGATCAATGCTTCGTGCAGCAATTATGGTGCAGTTTTCCGGTTTTAACTTTGGTGCAAATCCGTAGAAATCAACAAGTTCGGGATGACCGAGACCCATTGAAGCTGCAAGCGGCATACCATGAATATTCCCGGAGGGGGTTGTTTCATCTGTATTCATATCTGCATGTGCATCTATCCAAATTACACCGAGTGTTAAATTATTTTTTCTGCAATAGGATGCAATTCCCGCAAGCGTACCAAGCGCCATTGAGTGATCACCGCCCAGACAAAGCGGAAATTTTTTTTGCTCCAAAGCTTTTTCAATCCTGGAAGCAAGTATTCTAGATGTCTTTAAAATTTCATTCAGGTATTTAAGTTTTGGATTGATAATTTTTTGTTTTTCCATAATCTCAATATTTATATCACCAGTATCTTCCACCTTATAACCAAGTGCTTTAAGCTTACTTTCCAACCCTGCTATACGCAAAGCAGAAGGACCCATATCAACGCCGCGTCTTCCTGCACCAAGATCGACCGGAAAACCAATTATCGAAACTATTTGTTCTGTTTGTTTAATCATAATTGTTGAATTTGTTTTTAATAAGTTAATAAGATTGGCTTAAATTTACTATTTGAAGTTACCTTAATCACTCCGCGCAGAGTTTTCTGAAAACTTTTAATCAGTTTATTTTATAATCAAATCCATGCTTTAAATTAGCTGCTGCCTGCAGACAGGCTGACCGGAGCAGACAATTAAAACAATCTTCTGTTGCAGGTTTCTTATCAAATATTCATTCATACATTATTATATTTTAAAAGTAATTATATATCATTATTTAAAAACTACAGGCAAAAAATGCTGGATTACGAAAGAGAACCACATATAAGTGTTGGAATTCTAACAGAAAAGAAAATCAGGTTTGAACTGCACGGAGATTTCAGTTCATACGGATTTAAACATTTTTTCAGCGGTAGATTTGAAGCCGAAATTATTGAAGACAGAATCGTTTGTAAAAGCGATAAAGATAAAATAGAAATAACTAACGAAATAATTTTTGAACCGCAGGAACCGGATAATGAATCTTTTCTTATTCGTGATGTAATTATCGGTGTTAAGTTCCACTGGGAGCGAAAAGAAAAACAGAGATTCACACATTCACTTAAGCTTATTAAAGATGGTGATAAAATTGCAGTAATTAATATTATTCCGATTGAAAAATATTTAATGAGCGTTATCTCTTCGGAGATGAGCGCCAAATGCTCTTTATCAATGTTAAAGGCAACTGCTGTTGTTTCCCGAAGCTGGCTTCTTGCACAGATTGAAAAATCCAAAAGAATAAAAACCGAGCACATCAATTATCATACAACATATCACACAGATGATGAATACATAAAATGGTACGACAGGGAAGATCATAAATTGTTTGATGTCTGCGCTGATGATCATTGCCAGCGCTATCAGGGCGTAACCAAAATGACTTCGGAAACAGTAAGAAAAGCAGTTGAACAAACTGCCGGCATAGTTTTGCTTGAAGACAATAAAATACTTGATGCACGTTTTTCAAAATCGTGCGGCGGAATTTCGGAATCATTTGAAAACGTTTGGGAACCGGTTAAACATCCTTCTTTAAGCTCTGTTTATGATTATAAATTTATAGCGGATGATTTTGATGATGATTTCTCTAAAGAAGAAAATGCTGCAAAATGGATTAAAGCTAGTCCTCCTGCATTTTGTAATACAACTGATCAGAGAATATTAAATCAGATTCTTTTGGATTACGATCAGGAAACAAAAGACTTTTACCGCTGGAAAGCAGAGTACACTCAGCAGGAAATATCTGAGCTTATTAAAAAGAAAAGCGGAATTGATTTCGGGCTTATCAAAGATCTAATACCTGTTGAAAGAGGATTTTCAGCGCGCCTGATTAAACTGAAAGTCGTAGGAACAAATAAAACCTTAACTATTGGAAAAGAGCTTGAGATAAGAAGGCTGCTTTCAGAAACACATCTTTACAGCTCGGCGTTTATTGTTGAAAAGTCAGATGATGTAAACGGAGTTCCAGAAAAATTTGTCTTGTATGGCGCAGGATGGGGACACGGCGTAGGACTTTGCCAGATAGGTGCTGCTGTAATGGCTGAGCAGGGTTATCAGTTTGATGAAATTGTTATTCACTATTTTAAAGATGCTGTCTTGAAAAAGATTTATTAATGATTTTGACCGAGAGTAAATTAATAGTGTGAGCAATTTTAAATGAAAGTTTTATATTCCTGTTTATCTAAAAGCTGGGGCGGTATGGAAATGGTTACGATTACCGGAATAGAACAGCTTTTAAAACATAATATAAAAGTTGAGCTTCTTTGTCTTGAAGAATCACGCATTCAAATAGAAGCAAATTCACTCGGAATAATTATCCATCCTATAAAATCCGGCAAAACCCCGAATCTCTTTTCAAGTTTAAAGATAAGTTCGATAATCAAATCCGGCTCGTTTGATATAATCCATAGTCATTCATCAAAAGATCTTTGGGTGATTGTTCCTGCTTTAAATTTCCTTAAATCCAGGATTCCGCTTTTGCTTACAAAGCACATTGCATCATTTATAAATAAAAAAAATTTTCTTCATAACAGAATTTATAAAAGAGTTGATTGTGCAATTGCTATCAGTTCTTTTATTAAGAAAAATCTTATAGAGACTACATCCTTAAAAGAAAATAAAATAAAAATTATTTATAACGGAGTAGATTTAAAAAAATTTAATCCTGATAATACCGACAGAAATAAACTCAGAACTGAACTTGGTGTTGGCGAAAACAATTTGCTGATTGGTTTGACCGGAAGATTCAGCCCCGGCAAAGGACACGAAAATTTTTTGTTGGCTATAAATGAGTTAAATAAAAAATATCCTGAAATAAAATATGTTATCGTGGGCGAAGCGAGCCGCGGAGAAGATGAATACGAAAATAAAATCAAAAAACTTGCTAAAGAGTACGGAATAAAAAATCTTACTTTTACCGGATACCGTACAGATATTCCAGATGTTCTCGCAGCACTTGATATCTATGTTTTCCCTTCGCATTCAGAATCTTTTGGTGTCGGACTGATTGAAGCAATGGCTCTTTGCAAAGCATCTGCTGCGTCTGACTGCGACGGTGTGCTTGATATTATAGACGATGAGATCGATGGATTGTTTTTTAAATCCAAAGACGGATATGATCTGGCTGCAAAAACTGAAACACTGATCAATGACATGGAAATGAGAAAAAAGCTTGGTGTAAATGCAAGAAAAAAAATCAGGGAGAAATTTGATTTAGATGTAGTATCCGGACAAATAATTAATACTTATGAACAACTAATTGAACAGATCAATGAAAGTATTTACAGATAATTCAATAATTAAAAACTATATCGATCAGAAAAATTATTCTGATGCAGCAAAAACATTATTTGGAATTCAAATAAATGACTGGCTAATGCTTAAGGACGGAGTCCGCTCGCTTGAGACTGTTAAAACAAAGTCTTTCCGGTTTGATGAATTTAAAATAAAGGCTCAGTTTAATGCGGGCAGAATAATATCAACATCTGCTAAGGTTGATCCAAAATCAATCAGTGAACGAAAATGTTTTTTGTGTGTTGAAAATTTGCCTGAACAGCAGCGCGGTATTTTATATAATAAAGATTATATAATCCTTTGTAATCCGTTTCCGATCTTTCCCGAACACTTTACTATTACTCACAAAGAGCATCAGCCGCAAAGAATTATTGATACTTTTTCTGATATGCTTGATTTAAGCAGGGATCTTTTTAAGTATTATTCGGTTATTTATAATGGACCAAGATGCGGAGCTTCAGCACCGGATCATCTGCATTTTCAGGCTGGCAATAAATTTTTTATGCCGCTTGATGATGAGTTTCATCTTCTGAAAAACAAATACGGAAAAGAGATATTTGATTCTGATGATCTTTCCGTTTTTGCTGTTGATGACGGAATAAGAAAATTTATTTCTATTGAAAGCTCCGATAAAGATTTAATGGTAAAAACTTTTAAAAAGTTTTATAAACTTTATTCGCGGTTGATTAATGAAGATCAGGAACCGTTAATGAATCTTATAAGTTTTTATGAGGAAGAATTCGGCTGGAGAGTGATAATTTTTTTAAGAGCAAAACACCGTCCTGCTGTATTTTTTGCTGAAGATGAAACTAAAATGCTGGTTAGTCCTGCGGCTATTGATATTGGCGGAGTTTGTGTTTTTCCAAGAGAAGAAGATTTTAACCGGATAACAAAAGAGCAAATAGCTGATATTTTTAAAGAGGTCTTTATTGATAATGTTACATTAGAGAAAGTTATTCTTGAGTTGGCAAAAATATAATTTCATTTATCAGGTTGGTTTACAAAGAAAGGTGTTCAGCTTTTACAACCTGCCCGCAAAATATTTAACAACGGTTGAGCACGCATTTATAAGGTTATTCTTATTCACTAATTGATTATTTTACACAACATATTCTAAAATAAATACGTCTTATGAGATCATATAATAAAGCTGTCATTTTGTTAATACTTTTCTTTTTCCTGATTAATAATAGCTCATCCGCGCAAGGATTGTTTATTAACGAGTTTATGGCTTCAAACTCAACTACCATTAAAGACCCTGATTACAACAATTATGCAGACTGGATTGAAATTTACAATTCCGGAAACACCGCTGTTAATTTAAAAGATTATTATATAACCGATAATCTGTCACAACCACAAAAATTCAGAATACAATCAGACTTGTTTATTGAAGCAAATGATTATGTGCTTATCTGGGCAGATGATGCAAACACAGGTAATCATACAAATTTTAAACTTAGTGCTGATGGTGAAAGTATCGGATTATACAGTCCCGCATTACACTTAATAGATGCTGTAACTTTTGGCGTACAACAAACTGATGTTTCCTTCGGCAGATTTCCTGATGGAACAAACAACTGGTATAAATTTTCTCCCGCAACACCCGGCAGTGAAAATCTTGAATCCGGAATTTTTAATCTTTTGTCATCGCCGGTAATTTCTGTGCAAAGCGGATTTTATTCTTCATCAATAAGCGTTTCTGCTTCACATAGTTTTTCAGATGCTGTAATACGTTATACAACAGATGGAAGGATTCCTTCCGTTACAAGTAATATTTATTCTGTACCGTTACAAATAGATTCAACATCCGTGTTAAGATTTCGTGCTTTCAAAGACGGATATACACCAAGCTTAACAGAAACAAGAACATATTTTATTAATGAATATTCTGATCTGCCGGTTTTTTCTCTAGTTACAGATCCGGATAATTTTTTTAGTGATACATCGGGAATTTATGTAGCAGGAACAAACGGAATTCCCGGTAACTGCAGCACCGAACCGCGTAACTGGAATCAGGATTGGGAACGACCTGTAACTCTGGAGTTTTTTGAATCTGATAAATCACTTGCATTTAATGTAAATGCAGGAGTTAAAATTTTTGGCGGATGTTCAAGGCTTTATGCGCAAAAATCGCTGGGCTTTTACTTTAGAAAACAATATGGTACAGATAAGCTAAGATATCGCTTGTTTGATGATTCTCCGATTTCAGAATACAATAATTTTATTTTAAGAAGTTCAGGACAGGACTGGTGGCGCACAATGTTCCGTGATGCAATGGCTCAAACACTTGTTGAACAGGGAATGAAACTTGATTATCAGAACTACCGCCCTTCGGTTTTATTTATTAATGGAAAGTACTGGGGCATTCATAATATCAGAGAAAAACTGAACGAGCATTTTGTTTACTATCATCATGGTGTAGATAAAGATAATATAGACCTTATTGAAATTGGAAAAGGTGTTGCAGGAGCTAACGGAGATTTAGTTGCCTATAATAATATGATTACATTTCTTTCGACAAAAAATATGGCTCTTCAAACAAATTATGAGTATATAAAATCAATTGTGGATATTGATGAATACATTGATTACCAGATAGCAGAAATATATTCTGCAAACGGTGATTGGCCCGGCTCTAATATGAAATTATGGCGTGAACGTGTTGACGGTTCAAAATGGCGGTGGATAATTTATGATCTTGATTTTACTTTTGGTGGTAATGCCGAAGGATTGGCAACAACAAATACATTAGAACAGGCAACTGCTACAAACGGACCTGATTGGCCTAATCCGCCGTGGTCAACATTGATGCTAAGAAAGCTGCTTGTTAATCCTGATTTTAAAAATGAATTTATACAAAGATTTGCGGCTCATGTTAACACTACATTTGAAACAAATCATGTTCTTGCAGTTATCGATAGTATGGCAAATGATATTGCTTCGGAAATTCCAAGACACAAAGAACGATGGACACAATCAATCTCGTACGGTCCAACCTGGCAGTATCTTATTGATATTATGAGAGACTTTGCTGTTGAAAGACCTGCCAACGTCAGAAATCACTTTTATGCTAAGTTTAATATCAGCGGCTCAAGCACGCTGGTAATAACCAGAAACAATCCTGAGTGGGGAAAAGTATTTACAAATACAGTTGAAATAAAAAACAACGGATCAACCAATACTTTTTTTAAAGGAATCCCTATAAAAATAAAAGCAATGCCTGTGCCCGGATACAGATTCGTCAAATGGCAGGGAATATCAAATTCTACTTCTCCCGAAATAGATGTTATATTAAACTATAATACAAATCTCACTGCTGTATTTGAGCCTGCTGAGTTAGCAGTTACATCAATTGTGATAAATGAGATAAATTATAAATCTTCAACTGTGTTTGATACAGATGATTGGGTTGAGTTTTATAATCCCGATGATAATCCGGTTGACATCTCAGGCTGGAAATTGCAAGATGATAATGTTTCTAACCAGTTTACTTTTCCAGCTAATACTATTATTCCTACTAAAGATTATCTTGTTATATGCAGGGATACAACAAAATTCAAATCACTTTATCCAAATCATACAAAGATAACCGGCAATATTAGTTTTGGTTTCAGCAGCGATAGTGATGATGTAATTTTAAAAGATGCTTCAGGAAATATCGTTGATGAGGTTTCATATTTATCAATCGGCAATTGGCCTTCACTGCCAAATGGAAACGGACCTACGTTATCACTTATAAATCCTCAGTTTGATAATTCATTGCCTGAAAACTGGCGTGCATCAGGAATGTACGGAACACCTGGTTATCTAAACGATGTTTATACAAAATTTGAAGATGATGATGAATTAGCTCCGCAGGAATTTATTTTATATCAGAACTATCCAAATCCTTTTAATCCTGCAACAACGATTATCTGGCAAACTCCAATAAGCGGTTGGCAGACTTTAAAAGTTTACGATATTCTCGGAAATGTGGTTGCTACTCTTGTTGATGAATACAGACCAGCAGGAAGTTACGAAGTTCATTTTGATGCTGCAAATCTTGCCAGCGGTGTTTACATCTACAAACTGCAGACAGATGGTTTTATGAGTTCTAAGAAAATGCTGCTTTTAAAATAATATAAAACGGAACTTACTAAGCAATGAAACAAAACAACAATATTTAAGGAGTAATATGGATTCATTAAAAAAATTTTCACCGGGTTTTTACGGAGTTATTATTTTATGTTTTTTTCTGCCTTTCGTTAACCTTACCTGCAGCGGACAAAAAATCATGTCGCTATCCGGCTTTCAACTGATTACTGGTACTGAGATAAATGCAAGCGGAATGCTGGGTGATTTCTCAGAAAAAAATGTACCTTCGGATAAAAAGGAAGTTGATCCACAGCCCCTGGCATTGTTTGCATTAATCTCTGCAATAGCCGGTTTGGGATTAAGCTTTGTCAGAAAGAAAATGACTGCATTAATTACTGTTGTCATTTCTGTAATCGGCTTTATTTTTCTGATCCTCTTAAAAATTAACCTTGATGGAGATGTAGAGCTTAGCGCCCAAAATGTGTTATCGCTTGACTATCAATTAGGTTACTGGATTGCTGTTTTGCTGTTTATTGGTTCTGCAATAGTTCAATGGCTTGTCTTTAAAGAGGAATAGTTACCGGCAGAGAAGAAGAAAACAAAAAGCAATCAGCTATAACGCTCTTCAGAAATTATTGAGGCAGGAAACGGAAAGCTAAAATAACTTAACCCGGATAAAACTTAATCAATGATGTTCCGGCTTATTCTATTTTAAAATTTTATTCATCACCGCACTTTTGCTCTTGCAATTTTCTTTAAAAGCAAGTAAGTTTGTTATGAGCATATGCTTATAATTAAAAAGGTGCTTTATGGCCAGACCGGAAAAGAAAAGACATATCAGATGCAGCCCTGCATGTTATTATTTTAAACCAAAAGGTATCCCAATGTACGAACTTGAAGAAGTTGAGCTTGCAAAAGATGAGATGGAGGCAATCCATCTTGCAGATCTTAATGAACTTTTTCAGGAAGATGCCGCATTAAAGATGAATATATCGCGTGCTACTTTTGGCAGAATCATAGCAAAGGCGCATTACAAAATTGCTGATGCAATTGTCAACGGAAAGGCTATAAAAATTCAGGAAGACCTTCAGGATACACTAAAAGAAAAAGCAAAAACAACCCAAAGAATTCGCGGCAGAAAAACTTGCAGACAAAACAACTAATAATCTTTAAAATAATTTAATTATAATAACGGAGTAAATATGAAAATTGCAGTTGTAACAGATAATGAATTAAATGTTGCCGGACACGCAGGCAGGTGCAGGGTATTTCTTGTTTTTGAAACCGAAAATAAAAAAATCATTAACAAGGAAGTTAGGATAAATACCTTCACGCATCACAGACAACACGGACACAATCAGCATGAACATCATCATGGAGAAGGACACAATCACAGTCATAATGCATTGATTGACGGATTAAAAGATTGTGAGGTTTTAATTTTTAATCACGGGGGCAGGCGATTGGTTGATGATCTGAAAACAAATAATATTAAACCAATCCTTACCGATGAGGAGTTGGCTGAAGATGCGGTTCTTAAATATCTTGATGGTACCTTGGTTATTAATGAAGACAATGTCTGCCAGGGACATCATCATTAAGTAATGTTTACAAACCCAATTTCTCAGAGAAATTGGGTTTGTTTAATTCTGTTAATTTGAATCTGCAGGAATGACTTCGGCTGAAATTGTCAGTTTTTATTAAACTTAAAGAAAGCAATTTGCTGCTTATAAATCAGCCGTTTTTTAATCAGATATTTTTAATATCTTCTTCTGTTTCCCTGTCCGCCACCGGATCTTCCGCCGCCTGAGAAGCGTTTTCTGCTGTCTGTTTTTGGACGTGCTTCATTAACAACAAGCTTTTTACCCTTAAACTCTCTTGTGTTAATTCCATCAATCGCTTTCTGTGCCTCAGCAAGCCCCGGCATTTCAACAAATCCAAAACCTTTTGTCTGCTGAGTAAACATATCGCGAATAATCTTTACTTCTTTAACCTGTCCGTATTCTGAAAAAAGATTAGTTAAATCTTCTTCTGTAACATCGTTAGTTAAATTACCAACGAAAATATTCATAGTAACTCCCGAAAAAAAATGATAAATATAATTAATAACTGGAGAGCATTTATATGCTTCTCTGATCCTGTGGATAAAAAAAAGAACGAATAAATTGGTATGAATTCAAATTTTTTTAGCAGGCACATCAAAGATAAAGGAAAATAACTTCGCTGACAACTAAAAAGATTAGCGTGGGAGACGAATTGATAACATTGTGATGATATTAACTAACAGTTTTGAGTAAGAATTAACTTTTTTGAATAGCACACTGATTTTTATGATTACTTATGATCTTAACTGAACTTATTAAATCTGTTTGATCAGCCTCAGGTTATAAAAATATTTAACGACATTTCTATCGCTATAATTTTTACTTCTTGAAAATTTTACTTAGCAATTTATTACATTTCTACTTAGCAGAAACAAAATCTTTCTTAAAATAAGCTGTCTGTAAAGGAATAGATTTTGCTGCTT
>JAVEUY010000323.1:0-3815 GCA_034005315.1 Ignavibacteriaceae bacterium
CACTGTCAATATTCTTTTTAAATTCTGAAAACTTCATTTCATTAGATATTTTAGCTTATAAACAACTAAAAGCAACAAATATTATACCGCTTAATTAAATTATTAAAGTGATATAAATTAAGTTAGTATGTAAAAAGTACTGTTAAAACTACTAATCTTTTAACAATTTAAACGAAATAAACCACTCATGGTCGCTGCTGCCTTTCCACCAGGCTTTAGCTATACCTGCTGATAATGTTGTCTCAAGATTGTACCAGTGTTGCAAAACAAAATTAATCTGAGCACCTGCGTCAATTGCTTTTCCTACAAACGGTGAGTCTGAATATAATCCCTGAGCGAAAACTGATAGATTAATATTTTTTAAGTCAATTCCAAGTATAGATGCTCCCGGAAATCTGACAGGAGGCAGTGAATTAGCAATCATTATTTTAACAAATTTGTTTGCTACGATGCTGTAAATTGGAACACCAGGGAATCTAAACATCTTTGTGTACTGTTTAACTGGTTCGTTTTCGATAGCACGGTTTCCAAACCCGCCAAAATAAAATTTTGTTTCAGGAATTTTTTCTTTTTCAAAAAGATAACCGCTTGCTATTTTAAATTGCAAAACATTATGATTAAAAAACATCAAAAAGTATTTATCCCATTCACCCATTATCTGTCCGGAATATTTAGGATTATCCGGATCTGAAGTATAACCAAGAACTGATAATCTTATCCAATCACCTGATTCCCATTCAATGCTTCCGATAGTTTTTCGAATATCTTTAATATCAAGTTCCGATTTTAATATTAAATAATCCGGAATACTTACTTCGGTCTGGTTGTCATTTATATATTTAATATCTTTATAAAGAGATAATTCAGTTGAGTGCTTTATTTTTAATGGATTATCATAAACCCAGAAATAATTATATCCTACTGCAAATCTGCTTCCTAACATTCCACGTTTTCTCTTATTAAAAAGATCATAAAAATCGGTTGCATTATGTTCAGCAGCCAGAATAATTTTTTGATGGAAAGAATATTTTAATCTAAGATGGTATTTTATGTCATTAGTTGTTTCCTTAAAAGGGGATATACCTGCTTCAATAGATAAATCATGAATCAATAGTGGGTCATTAAACTGTGAGTAAAAACCTAAAACGATTCTTGATTGAAAACCTGATATTGTTGGTATAAATGTTATAGGCGAAATGCTTTTAAGAGAATTATATGAATCTTCTTTAGTTATATTGATCGAGTCAATTATTTCTTTAGCCGGTTTTAAATTCCATTTCAGCAGTTCAGGAGATTTATCCAGTAATCTTTGTCCAAAATATTGAATAGCAGGTAAGCGTTCTGTCTTTTGAATTTTGAAAACCACGGGAATAAAACCATCTGTTGTGAAATCAATTGCTAAAAGACTATCAACACTGATTTCGACAGGACGAAATAAACCCTGGATAGTATTTGTTAAAGGTATTATTTCTTCAGTGGATATATCATAGCGATAAATATTAGCTACTCCATTGACGTAAGCATTCCAGTACAAGTAATTTCCATCTAAAGACCAGGACGGATTTTCCGGTGTACCATTAGAACTTATTGGTCTGAATATTATCGGATTTCCTTTATCTATTTCTCTTACATCAGCTATAGTAATACTCTGCTGACCATTGCTAAAATGCATGGTTGCCGCTAATAAATCTCCTTTTCTGTTTATTGATAAGTCTTGCAGTTCATCACCAACCAAAAAAGCAGAAAGAGATTGAGCTTCTGTGTAAGGGTATTTAGATCTGATCAGAACGGTTTTACCGCTTTGATGCTGTACACCCCATAATTCATGCTTTTCAGGTGAAATTGTCAAACTTCCAATGCGGATATTTTCAAAAAGTAATTTTTCCTTCTTTGAATTGAAATCATACATTAACAAATCTCTGAACAACTGATTGTTATTTGTTGTATAAAACATTCGTCGATATGCTTCATCGTAAGCTATTGATGCTACTTGTATTATGCTTGGAGTTGGAAGAGTAATCAACTGCTCATATAATTTTGTTCCAAAATTAAATTTTGTAATCTGAGCTAAGTTGCTTGGTTTATGATATCCGAAAATTAGTGTGTTGTTTCCTGAGTCGAAGTTAGGTTTAGTAATCCATCCGAAACTTTCTTTTGATATTCTTTTTATTTGTGTTTGCGGAGCAGTTTTTAAAGTTAAAATATTTTGATTCTGGAAATCAGTTTCATCTTTAATAAACTTATTCCATTCAACGTCAAATTCTGATCCGTATATTTTTTCAAATTTAGATTTTAGTGAAGGGTAAAAATCATCCGATTCAAGTGAAAACCATTCTATAAGTTTATCAACGCCGTATTTATCAGCAAGATGCCCTACAAACCTGGTTCCATAAAGATAAAGTATATTTTCAAGAAACATTGAAGTGTGTGAAGTATAATTTTCTATTTCAACATCTGACGGAAAATTTAATCCCTCATTTACCAGAGTTCTGAAATACATCTCATCAAAACTGCCAAGTAATCTGCCATAACCACCACTAAACCAGGTTTCTACAAAGACAGCAATAGCTTCCTGAAACCATCTTGGTGTATATCGGTTATGATTTGTAAGAAGACTATAGAAAACACTTAATGGCTGATTTCTTTCGGGTAATACTTTGCCAAATACACTTCGTAATGATGATTCAAAAGCTCCGGCCTTATCATTAACAACGATATGAACTAATTCATGACTTAATAACCATTGAAATCTTTCTGAATAAGGTATTGCTTCATAACCGGATTCAAGTGGCTCAATTTCAATACGGATGTAGTTTTCAGGAATTGTTGTTGTACCGCCAAATCCGTAATCGCTAACATCATAAGTATTAATAATAATTTTCTCTTTAGGTTTATAATTAAAAATTTTCATTAACAGCTTTAAGGAATTTTCAGCAGAAGCCAGCATGTGGTTTATCAGGTGAGAGTGAGAATCTCTGTAAATAATTTTGAAATGATCACTTTCTTTTACGTACCAATCACCAAAATCTCTTTCAGCGATTCTGATTATTAATTCGTTAGTATTATCGCCTTTAAAAATTTCCGTAATAGTTTCTTCGCTATTGAGATAAAAAATCAGTTCAGAAAATTGTTCTGAAGATTTTATTTCTATTTTGTCAAGAATGTCATGAGCAGGGGAATCAAAGGCTGAATCTTTAACACCAATAACATCCCAAAGAATCAAATGAAGGTTTTGTGACCGGTAAAAATTATAGTAATTAGTTATTTCACCTGAAAAAAATAATTTTAACTTTACAGCTTCGTTTTCAGGTTCAACTTCCATTTTTGTAATCTTAAGAACCGGGATGGTATCAATTTTTTGCTCCTGAATATTTTCAATAACTTTTATCCGGTTTGGAGCTAACTGAATAAGCTGCTTATCCCAGATTAAATTAACTAATTCAATTGCAGAAAGTGAATAAATAAACACATAATTATTTTTTAAGTACGGTGCGTTTGGTAATTGATAAATCTTTTTAGTTTTTTTCAGACTATCAATAATATTTACAAAGGGATTCTGAATTGTTAATCTAAAAGATTGATCAGAAAATTTAACTTCCAGGTTCTTATTATCTTCAGAAAACTCAAAAGGGATTTCGATTTTTTTCAGCAGATCATTAATTGATAAATATATATTTCCTGAATGGTTTTCTGCATCAATCAATTCATATTTATCTTTAATTATAACTGCAATTTTAGTATCAACTTGATGATAGATAACAAAAGTAAGAACAACAACAATAACAACAAGATGAAAAATTTTCTTGAAACAGTCT
>JAVEUY010000324.1:0-3812 GCA_034005315.1 Ignavibacteriaceae bacterium
ACACAAATGAAAAGCTCAATAAAACTATCACTTTTAATCTTACCAATGATTATTGCAATTTTAAGCTGTCAAACAGTTAATAAGGGTCTGGTGTATGAAGAACCTGAGTTTAACCTAAGCAAGCTTAAGGGCAAAGAAGTATTTATATCTGTTCCACAGGTAATTGAAAACAGTATCCCAAAAACCACACAAATACCTGTTTTTGACGATGATGATTTTTCCAAAAGGGAAAGTATTGATACAGATATTCAGAGTCTTATGATGAAAAAAATTTATGAGAATCTGGATTTATTTATTCCAAAATCTCTGAACAAAAGTTTTGTCCTTGAAAATAACAACGGCTCAAAAATTCTGATACCGATAATTAAAAAGGAAGGCTTTTACAAAGCAGCATCAAAAACACAGTTTAACATTGATGAAAAACTTAAACAGAACGGAGATTATATCTTAATTCCGTTAGCAATTCAGTTTGATGATATCCGGAATATTAACGAACGTTATCAAAGTGCTGATTTAGTTGAGCCGGGGATTGAAGCTACTATTAGTTATGCAATTTATGGAATAAATGAAAATACAATTGTCATTTCCGGTATTGTTCAGGGTGTTGCCAAAAAAAGTTATATGATTGATAAATCACTTGGCAAAGATGATGTGTTTTTTGCTGTTGATGAAGCTGTTAAATCATTAGTAAGAGAATTTATGAAATAATTAAATGATTCCTTATAAACCACAAACCGGATTATCTTTTAAGATTGTCACTTCTATATTTCTTAGTATTTCATTTATACTAATAGTGATATTTTTATATAACTACAATGTTACAAGAACAATTATTGAAAAAAAGATTGAAGATAATGCTGAAAACCTTGCGCAGAATAAAATCAATCAGGTTGAAAAAGTTTTAATCTCTGTTGAAAAAGTACCACAGAATATTGCAAACCTTATCGAAAAAATGTCATATAATGAAGAACAGGTTATTGAAATATTAAATACAATGGTAGGAGAAAACAATGAGATTTACGGCGCTACTATTGCTTTTGAACCATATATGTTTGATAAGAATAGAAAATATTTTGCTCCTTATGTTTATAAATCCTTTGGATCATTAAAAGCTGTATCTCTTGGAACAGAAACATATAACTATCATTTTGCCGATTGGTACACCGTTCCTAAATCACTTGGAAAGGCTGTCTGGAGCGAACCTTACTTTGATAAAGGCGGCGGTAATGTTATTATGTCCACTTTCTCGGTACCTATATTCAAAACTATTAATGGTCAACGAAAAATTATCGGAATAATTACTTCGGATATCTCCTTAGAATGGCTTGATCAGATAGTATCAACAATTAAAGTACTTGAATCGGGATATGGTTTTCTTATTTCAAAAGAAGGGCGATTGATCACTTATCCTGAAATTGAAAAGATAATGCATAATACAATATTTGATTTAGCAAGTTCGATGAAGTCGCCTCAGTTGGATCAGGTTGCAAATAAAATGATTAAAGGACAAACAGGTTTTGCCAAAATAAATTATACCGATGGAACAAATGGAATCGTTAGTTGGATATATTATGCATCTGTTCCTCATAATGGCTGGTCATTAGCAGTAATGTACCCGCTTGATGAACTGACAGGTGAACTTGATTCGATGAACAGGAAAATAATTGCCTTAGGTACTTTTGGTATAGTTATTTTATTCGCAGTTATAATGATAATATCAAAATCCATTACAAGACCTTTAACTAAATTATCTATAGCTGCTGATCACTTTGCAAAAGGTAAAATGGATTTTCCTTTATCAGAAGTCAGTTCAAGTGATGAAATAGGACACCTGGCAAAGTCTTTTATCTTTATGCGCGATGAGCTTAAGAAAAAAATGAATGAGCTGCATCAGGCTTATCAGGAAATTCATGATACAAAAACAAAATTAGAAAAATATAACAAATCACTTGAAGAAATTGTTAATCAGAGAACTAAAGAAGTTCTTGTTGAAGCTAAAGAATTAAATGAACTGAAATCCAGATTTATTTCTATGATTTCCCACGAGCTAAGAACACCATTATATACAATATCATCATCTGCAGAAATATTGGAATTATATAGTAACAGAATACAGGACGATGAAAAGATTGAACAATTTAAAAGAATTCAAAATGCAATTGAAGAAATAATGGAACTGCTTAATGATGTTATATCTATCAATAAAGCTGAAATTGGTAAAGTAGAATTAAAGTTGGAAGAGATTAATATTGTTGATTACAGCAAACAGATAATTGAGGAATTATCAACAAGGTTTGATAAAAGACCTAAACTTGTATTTTCTTCCAGCAATAGCGAAATCAAAGTTAATTCAGATAAAAAAGAATTAAGACAAATAATTTCAAATCTGGTTATTAATGCTCTTAAGTACACTCAGGAAAATAAAAAAGTTTACTTTCATGTTTCTTTGAATAAAGAAAAAGTAATAATCGAAGTAAAAGATGAAGGTATAGGAATTAAAGATGATGATAAGGAAAGTGTTTTTGAATTATTTGCACGAGGAAAAAATGTTGGGGGAATACATGGTACCGGACTTGGATTAGCAATAACCAAAAGGTCAATTGAGATTTTGGGAGGCGAACTTTTCTTTAACAGTAAAGAAAGTGTCGGCAGTGTTTTTATTGTAAAGATTCCGCATAATATTATTGTTAATGAAATCAAGCAAAAAGAAATTTTAACTGAACAAATCTAAATCTATGGAAACAGTACTTTTTATTGAAGATGATAAAGCATTACGCGAAAACTTCGGAAAAATCCTTAGCCTGAATAATTATTATCCTATATTAGCTGAAACCGGTGAAATGGGATTAAAGCTGGCAAAAAAGATGCTGCCGGATTTGATAATATGTGATATTATGCTGCCTGATATTGATGGTTACCAGATATTAAAGGAACTATCTCAAGCCAAAGAAACTCAGACAATCCCATTTATTTTTCTGACTGCAAAAGCGGAAATGGAAGATCTTCGTAAAGGTATGAATTTAGGTGCGGATGATTATTTAACCAAACCGATAAAAACCAAAGAAGTGCTTAAAGCAATTCGTTTACGTTTAGATAAGAAAATAAAAGTAAGTGAAATGGCTGCGGATGTAAAGCAGGATGAAAACCGGCAATTATCAGTTGAAGATTCCATACTTATTTCATCTGATGGAAAAGCACATTCGGTTAATCTAAATGAAATTGTATGTATCATCTCTGCCGGTGTTTACTCGAATATTAATACCATTAATAATAAAACATTCTTAGTAAGAAAATTAATTAAAGAATGGGAAAAAGTTTTACCGGAAAAATGTTTTATAAGAGTTCACCGTACAGCAATTATCAACATTAATCATATTACCTCTATTGAAAAAAGTCCTAATCATACTTTCAGAATATTCCTAAAAGATTTTAACCGCGCAATAATATCAAGTCATAAGTTCAGCAGAAGATTAAGGGAGAAGTTGTTCCAGTAATTTTCAAAACTGCTCTTACCGTATTTTCATCATAAAAAACTTAAGCTTATTACAAAAAACAGCAAGCTTATTACATTTTTAAGTAACTCTTAGCAATTAATGTGATGTTTGTTCAGGATTTCAAAACATTTATCGAACAAAGTGGTGTTATTCTATTTAGTTATGAATGCTATGCGTGTAGATATATCTTATAAAAATCTGAATCTCTTAAATCATTTTTGCTTATTAAACAAGCAAAAATCTGATCAGAAAAATTTACTTCAGAAAATCAATTCATTATTTATAATAAAGGGTTGTTGATATGCAGATTATTAATGA
>JAVEUY010000013.1:0-18142 GCA_034005315.1 Ignavibacteriaceae bacterium
TTTTAATTTTTTGCATAATTATTCAAAATTTAAAAGCCCGGCAGAACCGGGCTAGAATCTTATTTAATGAGCAGCATTTTTTTAGATAATGAGAGTTCATTTACCTTTAGTCTGTAAAGATAAATTCCACTTGGTAAAGCAGAAGCATTGAAACTAAATAAATAGATACCCGGATTTAAATATTCATTAACTAAAACTGCAACTTCCTGTCCTAATAAATTATATATCTTAAGCGAAGTAAAACCGGATTGAGGAATTTTAAACTCAATATTAGTTACTGGATTAAATGGGTTTGGATAATTTTGTTCAAGTATAAATTCTGCGGGGATTAATTCCTCGCCTTCAATACCTGAAGGATTAGCAGTTTTAAATCTCCATATATCAGAATATAAACCTGCACCGTACTGACTTTCAGCTCTGACTTTCCAGAAGTGCAAAGCATTTTCTCTAAGATCATATACAGCATAAGATGTATCAACTAAACCGGAAACATCCACTACAATTGAATTCTGGGAGAAATCCAGTGACCGTGCTAACAGTAATCTGTATGTTTCTGCACCTGGTGTTTTATGCCAATAAAGTACTGTATCAACAGGAATATTTGGTGTATTGTTTAAAGGTGCCGCAAGCATAGACTTCGGTGGAAAACCGGTTGTAAAATTAAACGGAGCTGAAAAATTACTTATTCCTCCTGCATTAAGTGAATTTACTCTCCAATAATATTTAGTAAATCCATCCATTCCCGTTATTACTTTGAAAGTATCACTAATGCCGCTTACATCCAAAAACATCAATGAATCAAAAGTTGCAGACCTTGAAATCTGTAATCTGTAAGAAGAAGCTAATTCAGGATAGTTCCATTTCAATATAACTGTATCTAAAATATTAGCAGCATTATTCTGAGGAAAAACCAAAACCGGAGCTTGCGGAGAATTAACCTGCAAAATATTACTCATCGTACTTTCGTTATAATTTCTGTCCAGTGAAGTAACTACAAAATAATATGGACCTGTTGGTGAAGGCGGTTCACCCGGAATGTTTTCGCGGTAACCGGCAACTTTAAAAATATTAGCAGAATTATCTAAATCTGATGGCTGAATGTTAGGTGTATTAAATCTATATATTACATATCTGTTTGCAGTATCGCCATCACTTGCAATCAGCGGAACATCCCATTTTAATCCTGCCTGTCCGTTTGCCAATCTTTCAAATGTTAAATTTCTTGGAGGATTAGGATTTATAACATCTTTCCAATTCATAATTGGTAAAATTGCTTTATATCTGTAAAGATCATTACGTAATGAATCTGTTACACCTTTCGGATTTTCTCCAAAATTCTTTGCTCTGAAAAATACCCCGCCGCCAACTTTAGAATTGCTTCTATCCAATCTTATTTGTCTCGGCATTTCACTTGGGTTTGTCCAATCCACTATTCTGTAATATGCATGCCCCGGATAAAAATGTCTTTGATTTGCATAAACAGAATCAGCCCACCACGGTTGTAACTTACCATAATCCTGACCACCGCCGAATGGCCAGTAAAGCTGAGGTGTTAAATAATCAATTGAACGATCGTGAAGCCAGGCAATTGCATCACAATAAATATCACTATAAGCTGAAAGCCCTGTTATTCCCTGCGGTACACCACTTTTCCAGATTCCAAAAGGACTTATACCGAATTTAACCCAGGGTTTAACTGATTGAATTGTATCGTTTATCTGAGCAATAAGTAAGTTTACATTATCTCTTCTCCAATCTGCTTTGTTTGTAAATCCTCTGGGATATTGTGCAAATGTCTGATTATCCTGATTTGTAATCTGATCAGGCGGATAAGGATAGAAATAATCATCAAAGTGAACGCCGTCAACATCATAACGGCTTACAACATCATAAACTACAGATGTAACATAATCTCTTACCATTGGTAAACCGGGATCAAGGAACTTAATAGAATTTATTTGTATAACCCAGTCAGGATGCTCTTTTGAAACGTGATTTGATGCAGTGGTATAATTACCAGCAATTCTTTCTACACGGTAAGGATTAAACCAGGCGTGTAATTCCATACCTCTCTTACGTGCTTCTTCAATTGCAAATTCAAGCGGATCATAATAAGGATATGGTGCCGTTCCCTGTGAACCGGTTAACCAATAAGACCACGGATCATAAGCGGAGCTATAAAATGCGTCACATTCTGCCCGTATCTGAAAAACAACAGTATTTATTCCATCACGATCAAGTTCATCAAGTAAATTAATTAACTCCTGTTTTTGCACAGCAACTGGAGCAGAACCTGAACTTGGCCAATCCAAATTTATAACTGTTGCAATCCATGCAGCACGCACTTCTCTTTTTGGCGGAACTGATTGACTATAAATTGAAGTAATAATAAAGATAGATAAAAATAAAATGGTAAGTTTTTTCATGATACTAAATAATAATGGTTAATAACTCTTTAAAGTTAATTAAGTTTTCTGATAAGATAAACCCGTCTGGAAAAAAACAGGCACGCTTAAACGTGCCTGTTTGTAAAACGAATATGAGAGAATATTACTTTAAAAGTACCATCTTGTTTGTTATTCTGGTACCGTTAACATTCAATTGATACAAATATGTTCCTGATGCTAAACTAGCAGCATTGAAATTAACAGAATGTGAGCCGGCAGTTAATTCATTCTGCACTAAAGTAGCAACTTCGTTACCAAGCATATCATAAATCTTTAGTGTAGTAAAACCGCTTGCTGATAATTCAAAGTTAATCTTTGTTGTAGGGTTAAATGGATTAGGATAGTTTTGTGATAGTTTATATCCATTAACAACAACTTCACCCTGATCTTCAACACCGACTACTTTATCAAATTTATACATTCTGTCAAATGCAGTTCCAAAAAGTGATACGTAAACTGACAAACCATCGTTACTAAATTCAATAGCTCTCGGATATTTGTCTGCCGCACCTGGAACCGGATCCGGCAATGTAAATGAATCTACAATAGCAAAAGTAGTTCTGTTAACTCCATACCAGGTAAGATCTGTAAAGACGCTGCTTCCACGGCTATCATTTGATATCCAAAGAAGATCTGTTGTACGATCAATTGTAACTGATTCAATTGACATTCCTAAGTTATCAGGATAATCAATAAAAAGTGAATCGGTTAATTCAAAAGCAGAAAGCTCATCAGCGCGGGTATAAAGCCAGATGCCCATTTTGCCTGTAAAAGTTGTCCAGTAAATTGTTAGACCATCAGGAGACACCTGCATTGTTCTGGCAATATTAGGAGGACCAACAACTGCTGGACCTGTATAATTAAGTTCTGCATCATAAGTAGCAATTGCAGTAGTGCCACCGCCAACAACAGGACCAATATAAATAGTACCATCATCAGATACAGATGGTTTAGTTGGAGAAGATCCTATCTCATCCGGTCCAATAAGTCTTCTGGCTATACCTTGTCTTGTTTGATAATCTATTTTTATTATTTTGTTTGGTGTACTGGAAACAAAAATAATATTTCCTTCGTTATCCTTCCCAAGACCTCTGGTTCCGCTAGAACCTCCGCCTAAACCTAAGGTATCTGTAATTCCGTTAGTGGTAACAGTAAACATAGTATCTAACAAAGTACCATCCGGATTAAAAACAAAGATCGGCGAAACACTGTTTCCATTCCAATCTGTCTTATAATAGCTGGCTTGCCAGATTTTACCATCAGGGTCAACAACTATACCGTGTCCACCATTCTTGTAAGTATCATCAGGCCATGGCCCTTGATATGTCCATTGAGCACTAACTGAAATGCTCAAGACGAATAAAAAGGCGAATAATACAGCTAATCTTTTTTTCATAATTGTTCCTTTCTTTTAGTTTGTAGTTTGATTATTAAATTATCGAGCACCATTTTTTTGCATTCCAACCCGTAATACAGTTTTATTCTGAAGATCAACAACATTACTGAAATAAGAAAATTTACCATTACCCCACACCATTGAATATGGAGTTGAGTTGATTAAACCTGGATAAAAAATACCAAAACTTTTATCAGGATGAACAACATAAAGCGGATCTTGAAGAGCAGAAGTTCCAATAAAAAGATCACCATCTTCTGCAATAATAAAATCCACAATTTTCAGATTCGTTCCGGTAACTGTTGTAAAATCGAAATATAACTCAGCATCTCCAAGACTATCAGCTGAAACAATAGGCATACGCCAAATTAACTCTTTACTTTCAAAAGTAGTAGCTAGAAATAAATTATTGTTTATCACTTTAAGTGATCTTACCCATCCGGAGACATTATACTTTTTAATATTCTTATCAAGTGTAACTATATAAACATTTCCGGTATTTCCACCAGCCCAAATTATATTTCTGGTTTTATCAAAAGTTATACAGCTGACATTATCTTTAATACCTTGCGAGCTGGCTACAAAAGCAGCTGGTCCCACACCTTCAGAAATACGATAAATACCAGGTACACCACCTCTAACTCCATAAATAGCATTATCTGAAGCTATTGCCATAGAAATAAAGAAAGGAGCTGCAGAACCGTGAGGTGCGAAATCAGTTAAATTACCTTGAGTATCAATTTTTTTAGTTCCATTACCAGTGAGAATTACATATAAATTTTCCTGATTATCTATAGTTATTGCATAAGGTGATTCACCATTACTAAGATCAAAAGGATAATATTCTTCAACTGCAGGCATAATTTTTAAGTAAAAAATATTACTCAGGAATTCTGATTTAAATTTTTGTACTCTGACTTCTACACTATCCGATATTACCACTGGCGGGATAACTTTTATCTGGCTCTCCGAAGTTTCTATTATAGTGCCTTTTTTGCCGTTAAATAAAACTGCAGAGTTTCCATCAATTACTTTAGGAAGATTTTTCCCCTGAATAATTAATTCTGTTACGCCGCCTAAAACATCTTCGTCAGGTGTAACTGCAATTATTTCAGGAGTAACAAGCGAAGGAGTGATTAAATCATCTAATCCCGGATTTGCTTCTTCATTACAGCCTGCAAAGATGAATACAGCAAAAACAATTAAACTTAAATATTTGTATAATTTTATCATTTTTATACTCATAAAATTTATTAATAGCCAATGTTTACTGATACTCTGTGCACATCATTAAAAATTCCAAATGGTGTGTATGAATAATCAATAGAAAATTTAACTTCTGATAATTTTTGTTTGAAACCTACACCGGCACTAAATTCCTGTTCATCAGTGGGAGTAGTTATTCCCGCACGAAGCTATAATGTATTCATAAAAGTATATTCACCACCGAAAGAAATTTGTTCCGTATAATCCCGTGGATGTGCGGCATCAACTGAAAAAAGGAATGAGTGCATTTGTCTGTCAACTTCAAAAAGATCAAGCATATTCATTGAAGCACCGATTTTAAATGTTAAAGGAAGCTGAAAACCATCTTCGTCATATCTGACTTCTGTTGAAAAATTTCTAACATTCATACCAAAATCAAGGCTTTTAAATCCTGTATGATAGATGATACCGAAATCAAAAGCCATTACATTAACAGCATTTGCTTCAACAATCTGACTACCTGTTGGAGTTAATCCGGTTACAACTGAACCGATTGATTGGCGAACATATTTTATATTTCCGCCTATTGCAAATTTTTCTGAAAGTGATTTAGCATATCCTAAACCAATCGACATTGCAGTTGGTTTAAAAGTTCCAACATCTAAAAATCCATCATCATTTGAAGCTACTATTGTTCCAAAAAAATCTCCATAATCAACGGCAACCAATGATAAACCAAAAACTCCGTAATCACCATCAAACAGATTTAGACCGACAGTTCCGTAAATATAATTTATGTCAGCAATCCATTTAGTTGTTCCGAAAGCAAAGTCTGTCATACCGTTTAATTCAGACATACTTGCAGGATTATACAACTGTGAGATAGAATTACTTGTTAAAGAAGTAACAGCATCTCCCATTGCGCTTGATCTCGGATCAAGTGAAACACTTAAAAACTTTAATCCTGCCTGAGCAAGTTTTTCATTTTTCTGAGCAAACCCGCTCTGAATTATAAGCAGAAACGTAATAATGAATGTTACGATTATAAAATTATTTTTTCTCATTTATTTACCTATAACTTTTTCATCAAATTAATGAGCGAATTATTTATTCAAAAAGAACTATTTTAATTTTAGCACTACCATTTGGCAGCAGATCATTTGTCTTTTGCATTTCATAAGATTTTCCGCTCTGTGCCGGATTTTGTACTGTTGCTGAAAACAATTTAATATTAGGTGTCATTCCTGAAGTTTTTCCATCATTCCATTCAAGCGATACAAATATTTTCTGACCTGATAAATCAGTTGGGAATGTTAAACCAGCCGGTGCATTTAATAGAAAATCTTCACCAGGGAAAGGATAACCAGACGAGGTTGAAGAATAACCTTTAAATAAGTCTGCAGCCTTTGGATTAGAAAATCTGCCGGTTGAGACATAAGTACCATTGATTTCAGCCCATCCTTCATATCTCCAACCTGAATATAAAACAGGCAATTTTAATCCTGCAACCGAACTGCCGGCATTAGTCAGAGAATCAACAAACCAAACACCGCTTAATTCATCTGTATTTGGTCCGTTTGTCGGAGTTGAAAGCGTATAGAAAGCTGATGTACTATTCAGATGATCAACTGTTTCTCCTAAATCTAAATCACAGGTTCCGTCTTTAAATCTACCAGATAAAATAATTCTGTTACTTGGTGTTAAACCTGAATCATTAGCAACAGCTTTCCTTTCAATCGTAAATTGCAGAATTTGTGCATCGACCAAATATCCAAGCGGCTGCTCCAATTTAAAATATACACTTCCGTTAGCATCAGCATCAAAAGTAGAAACTCTGATTGGTTTAAATTTCGAATCATCTTTAGCAAACCAGGCTACAAAAGTCATAGTATCCGGTACTGCAGGTAAGGCAGTCAGGTTAACTTCAATTGTTGCAGAATTTGGCGTTTCGCTGTTTTCAAAATAATCACATCCGGTTAATGAGAAGATAATAATTGAAAACAATACTATTAAATATTTCTTCATTTGAAATACCTTTTTAATATTTATAACATTTTTCATAGCGGCTACCTGATTACTGCAAATTTAGAAATATGTTTTTCGCCAGAGTCATTATCTGTAATAACTGCAATATAAATTCCGCTAACTACAATCTGATTAGAAGAAGTTACATTGTACCAATAATCATCACCGCTTCCGTTAGTGTGTTCTATAACTTTTACTAATTCTCCTAGTTCTGTATAAATCCTGATTGTACAATTACCGGGAATATTATAAAAAGCAATTTTATCTTCATCAAGGCTTCCGGGAAATTTGATTCCATTATATACAAACGGATTTGGGACAACTCTTATATCAGATAAACTTTTTCCCGCAGGTCTTTTCAAATTAGTAGGATCATAAGTTTGTGTATAATATCTGCTGCTTTCCAAAACTCCGCCTGAAGGGGTTGCAACACCACCGGGATTATTACGATAACAAGTCATATAATAAAAATAATTGAAACCACGAATCACATTAACATCTTCATAGCTTGTAGAAGAAGCAGGAAGATCAGCAATCAATTCATAATCCTTATCATAATCACCAAGTGCTCTATAAATACGGAAACCAGCAGGCGGATTAGGATCGCCGCCTCTTAAAGTCCAGTCAAGAAGGATTTTATCACCGCCGCCATTAACATCAAAAGTTGCAGGAGGTAAAGGCGGCTGCGGGATATCCCAATCATTCTGGAAATTTGCAGTTGCTCTTTCCCAGGTTGTAAAAAGTGAATCTCTGCCTTTTTGAATAACCAGAAGATTTTTATCAGCTGCACTTAGCTGTCCGCTTTTAAATTGTCTTCCATATTTTACCTGATCAGCCCTGTTCATCCCTGCTGCACCTTCGACAACAACTATTCTGATACTTTCTCCGAATGGAATATTATAAGGTCCAAAAGCGTTATCAAATGAGAATCCACCTCCGGAATTCAGAAAAGGATTGGCAGTTTGATTAGCCAAAGTAATTAAATCAGGACTTGTTACGCCGGTTATTACTTCTGCATGTCTGGGATTAATATGTCCTTGTGCCATCTTCAAATATTGCTGTGTCATACGATCAATATTGTAAGCATTATCTCTGGCTGTAAAAAGTTCACCATCAGAATCATAATAAGATGTGGTCGATGGCTGATTTTGATCATCAGTACGATCAGTAAAAGATTTATCAGCATGCAGAGTTAAAGTTCCAAGGAATTGTGTACCTCCAAGTCTTCCGATAGTATCGTCCGGTGCATTCCATGTTAAAGCATTAGTATTCAGCGACCAGATTGGACCTCCGATATTATTGTATGCAACATCTTTTTCAGTAGTATATCCGTGCCAGGAATATTGAGTTCTAAAATTATTAGGATTATCTGCATCTACTCTTCCGTCTCCGCGTGCATCGTTCATTGTATTTTTTCCCCATCCGGTAGAATTACCGATTACAAATCTAACCGATTTATTTACTGCATTTCTGTACGTCCAGAAAGTGTAAAAGCCTTCGATATTATTTCCCGGCAATTCAATTTCATCATCTGCATCTGTATTTCCTGTATTAGTAAAAGTATAATCATAAACAATATAGTTATCATTATACTGCTGACTGAACTGGAATATCTTTCTTTCCATTGTAATACCAAGCTGTGTGTTAACAGTATTGACAATCATTCTATCCCATTTCATTGTTTCATCAATGACATCAATTGTAACATCTTTGGAATACGAAGGTGTACCATCAACCGAAACAACCGTTGGTTCAAACTTGGAAGTTATTTCTATTTTTATAGGATAAGCGGCAAAGAATTGTGGATTACGCGGACCAACAGTTACTACTTTATACGGATAATAAGTTCCGTTTTCATCAGTAAAGTTTTTAGCTCCGATCCACCAGCCTCTTGCTGCCTGCATATCCTGCGCTCTGTAAATTGCAGGCCATTGCATACCATATTGCTGTCTTAAAACAAATCCCTCTTCAATTTCGCAGCCTATTGATGAGTACCAGTTATGTAAAGAACCGGCATTCATCCAAACATTATCAAACTGTGCATTTGAAGTTGATTGTAAAAACAAAACTGCAAACAGAGGCAGAAGGAACTTGATCTGAGATTTTATAATTCTGTAAAAATTCATTAGTACCTCTAATTTAAATTCTTTCATAACTTTTATAAATCGATATTAATTTTAAAACCAAAGAAAACATCTCTTGGGTTAAGAAATGAAGCATAAGGTAAATTAGGCATATCGATATAAGCTTTATTATTAAGTACATCTTTAATAACTGATTCTCTTATATAAGACCAGTTGCTTCCATTCCACTGATAATAACTTCCTGTACTTGCATCAAAATAATATGCTACAGTATTCGGATTGGTAACTGCACTTAACGATGATGCATATTCAAGCGGCTGAAATGCAACTCCTTCAGCTCTTACATCACCCGGATTATCAGTGCCGGGTATATTACCATAGGAACCAAAATCTTTAACTTTATCAGCAGGCAGATGAAGTGATCTCATATAATAATCATAATCATTAGCATCCATAAATCCCGCTCTGTAACTCATATACTTAATATTAAATACATTGATTACATCCATAAATAACTCTAAATCAACGGGACCAAGATCGAATGTTTTAGATAGTCTCAAATCAACATTAAATAAGTCATTCCATTGGAAGTTATTAGCATATCCGCCAATTACACCGCCGCCGCCTGTCCAGCTAAAATAATTTCCGGAACTCCAGACTCCTAAAATGCTTAATCTAAACTGATCCAGCATATAAACGCCTCCAAGCTGAGGTCCCCAGCCAACAGGAGTAAATAAATCTATATTTACTCTGCCGTAAGGGCGAGGTACCGGACGCGACTCGTACAGCTTTCTGGTATTACGTGCTTCATTTCTATAGTCAAGCGGATTTTCGTACACAGTTTCTAAACCAAAATAACCTAATGTTGAAACCTGATAAGTGTAATTGATAAATCCTGTAATCCAGTCACCTCTGTTTTTTCTGATATCAATTTCAAAACCACGTATATCTTGAAAATTATTCGGCTCAGGCAATGAATAGTTAACACTGCCATTTCTGCTGATATAAGTAACAAGTCTGGTTTGATCATTTACATCTTTATAATATCCTTTTACCGAAAGCAAAAACTGATCGAACATATTTTGTTCAAATCCTAACTCATAAGCAATTGTTCTGGGCAGATCCTTAGATGGATTAGCCATTCTGGTTACATTAAAAAATGCTTCACTCCTTCGTAATAAGAAAAGATCTTCGGGAGTTGGCATCGAGAAGAAGTGACCATAATTAAAATATAATTTACTATCAGTTGTTATCGGAAAAGCCACACCTAATCTGGGACTCAGATTAACCTGCATTTTAACTTTTTCTTTAGAAAGAATCGTATCTATACCGGGTGCAAATTTTCCTGATAATGCAGGATCAAATGTATCGAAAATGTACCATTCTCCGCCCGGGTCAGAAATATCAAGTCTTAATCCCAGATTTGCAATCATACCTTCAAATTCCAATTTATCCTGCACATAAGCAGACATTCTTTTTGGAAAAGTATGCCATACAGATCTTGAATTGCTTGTCGGAAGTGATGGCTCAATTAAAGCATAGTTTACATTGTTATCAACATAAACAAATTCAAATCCGGCTTTAGCCTGATTAAACCTATCCATCTGACTTGTGTAATCCATCTTCAAAGTATAAACAGCAATTTTACTGCTGTCGCGTGAGTTACTAAATCCAAGTCCCATATTCATAGACGAGCCAACACCGCTGCTTGAACCGCTGAAAACACCAAACGGTGATTCATCAAAACCTATTCCGCCAAAGTAATAAAGAGTATTAACATCTCTTGCTCTACCCGGATTAGTATCATAGTGTGTTCCTACACGGCTGCCAATAATGTCATAGAATGTGTTAGGGCTAATAACGTGTGATAATTTAAATCCAATCATATCAGTATTAATTGTACTTGGATTCCAATAATCCGTAGCATATACTCTTGCATCAAGATAACTTGCACCAGAACGAACATCAATTTGTTCTGCTATACCGCTTGTTGATGTAAATAAACCCGGTCCGCCCGAACGGCTGCTGTTTGTTCCGGTTTGTCTTCCTAATAATCCTTCAATGGAAAGTTTCATTCCATCCATAAGATTAGAAGTTAATTTTATTTGTCCGTTATAATCTCTGTATCCGCTTGTTGCCAATGGATATAAATACATCCGTTGAGTTCTTCTGTATGATGCTGCAAACCTTAATCCGCCAAGGTTTTCACCACCCGGAACCGGACCGCTGAAACTCATATCAACATCAAAATCCGGCTGAGTAATATCAGTTTGTTTTCTGTGCTGCCACAGAAAAAGTTTTTGTGCAGCTTCAGGTGTAAGATCATTTGTTGGATCATCATCACCAAGAAGCTCTTCTGATACTTTGTTCCAGCCTCTGAATGGCTGATATTGTCTTTGAGTATAAATATCCCAGGCGCCGGATTCTGTTCCTGTCCACGCAACTGCATCATCAAGGTACGATCTTATCCAATAAGAGTTTGGAGAGTTTATTGCATCGCCAAAATGTTTTCTTCCTGCAGGGCGGTATCTGCCGAGCATAGAGAAATTATATTTATCTCTCTTACCTTCTTTGGTAACAACATTAATCAAACCTGACCGGATATTACCATACTCTGCATTAAATCCGCCAGTCTGAATTTGTAATTCTTCAATAGAAGTAAAACTGATTCCGGTATAAGGTGTGTTATCTCTTTCATCTCTAAGAGTAATACCATTTACTACAAATGCAGTTTGATCAGAACTACCGCCACGAATAGTTAGCCCTTGCACACCAGCCTGTAAACCTATAATGCTTGATACATTTACAACAGGCAATGTTTTAATCTCTTCTACATTAAGATTAACAACACTGGATGAAACGTCTTGTTTAACAATTGGCTGAGTAGCAATAACTACTACTTCTTCAGTCTGAAAAGAACTTGACTGAAGACTTGCACTGATTTCAGTTGTTAAGCCAATATTAATTTTTACATCGTGAAAGGACTGAGGCGTGTAACCTACCATTGATATTCTTAAATTATATATTCCCGGCGGAACGTTAAGAATAACATAATAGCCTTCAATGTCAGTAGCAGCACCGATGTTTGTTCCTTCGAGTATAATGTTTGCGCCGATTAAAGCTTCACCGGTAGATGCATCTTTTACAATACCGGTAATTTTACCGACTTGAGCCAAGGCAGGTAGTGAAAAAATAGTTATGATAAGTATACAATAGAGTAGCAATTTTCTCATATATTCTTACTCCTTAATTATATAATTCTCTAAATATTAGAGGAATAAATTTTGTAAAGGTTTTAAACCTTTCTAACAGTCAATTATTATTTAGAACAAGATTAAAAAAGTCTGAATTTACATTAAAAAGCTAAACAAATTAGTTCATAAAGTCAATTGTTTTATTGGTTTGATATTTTACTTTTATATAAGTTTTTAATCTTTATTTGATTTTTTTCTGGACAGTAGTTCAAAAGTTCTTATTCTATCTTTATAAGTATTATTTAAGTTTAACTTTACTATGTCCAATTGTGCATCTGAATTGCCTTCCCATCTTCTGCATAGATAAAGTGAATGATAAATTCTTCCTATCTTATACTGTCTGCTAATTGCAAGACCAATTGAATAATCTTCTCCATAGCTTACGTTTGGTATTTTTATTTCTCTTAATAATGGAGTAAAGAAAGCTCTTGGTGCACCAAGACCATTAATCCGCAAAGCATTGTTTGGACCGTTATCATCAGTCCATTCTTTATGATCAATAAGTCCCGGCGGTAATTCATTTAAATTAAAATCAGTTATCTGATAAGACCCGATTACCATTCCGCATTTTTGTTTATGAAATACATCAACAATTGTTTGAAGAGTATTTTCATCTTTATAGATATCATCGCTATCTAACTGCACAGCAAATTTTCCGCATTTGCTATGATGAACTCCTGCATTCCAGCAGCCGCCGATTCCCAGATCACTTCTTTCCGGAATATGGTGTATCAGTTTTTCATTTTTAGCTGCAAGGTTTTTAATAACATCAGTTGTTCCATCGGTTGAGTGATTATCAATTACAATAAGATTAAATCTGAAATCAGTTTTTTGTTTAAGAACCGATTCTATGGCATCGCCAATTGTTTTGATGCGGTTTCTTACAGGGATTATTACAGATGCTTCATATTCAAATTTTTCAGCATTAGTCAAATCTATTTCTTTAAATGGCGGATGAACATAAGCACCTGTATCCATAAGATACTGTGTAACTGCTTTTTCCATTTCAATCTGCACTTCCCGATTTTTAGGATCAACATAGCTAAAATGTTTTTCTTCTGTTCCGATCTCTTCTGAGCTCTCAACAGTGTACAAATATTCCGGTATTCTGATTAATCTTCCGGATTGTGTTAACCTTAATCTTAAATTATATAATCCGGCAAATTTAAAATAGTTATCATCCTTCTCAGCAATATTTTTTATTAAATTTGTTTTGACAAACAATAGTTTGCCGAAATCAAAATCATCTCTTAAGCTTCCTTCCTGATAATCAATAACGGGATGAGGTAAAAGTTTACCTTTGTCTTCTTCATAAAAATCAGAATATACAAGTGAAGCATCGGTGCCCAGTGCAATTTGATAGAATCTTTCAAGGCAAAACTGCCCTGGTATAATTGAATTCTGCTCATTTATAATTAATGTATAATCTGCAGAAGAAAATTGTGCTATTAATTTTATTGTTTCGCTGCTGTTAAAATACTTTGAATGGATAACTCTTGCTTTTTCAAAAGAAGAGAATTTTTCATCAGAGGAAATAATAATTATTTCTTTAACCAGCTCTGATTCATTGAATTGCTTAATAGTTCTTAAGTTTTGTTTTTGGCTTCCCTGCTGCAGGAAGACAGTTACTGATTTTTTCATTTTTCATCCCAATAATTTTATATCTTCTTTATAAAGATATATCATCACACAATAATAAAACAGACTGATTATAACTAAAATTTTTTTTATCTTGCATTAGTAGGTACTAAATAATTAAAGTAAGGTTCATAAAATGAAAAAACTATTTTTATTATTAATTATACTTCCGATAGCTGTATTTCCGCAATATAAAACGCAGCTTATAATCAGCGGAACACCGGAAGCAGCAATTATTAATCCGCAATATTCTCCCGATGGATCAAAAATCGCATATACCAAATCAGGTTACCAGGGTTTATGGATATATGATTTAAATAAGAATTCTACAGTGCAGTTAACTGAAGAACTTGCTGCCGGATTCGGATATAACTGGTCATCTGATTCAAAGTCAATCTTAACACGTGTTGCAAAATATGAAGATGTAAGAAGATATAATGCAGTTAAAATATTTGATGTTGAAACTAAAAGCTCAAATCAGTTAAATGAATATCAGACAATGATGCCTTATCTTCCTCAATGGACAGATGGCGATTCAAAAGTCTTTCTGCCGGCAAAAGGTGTAAACGAGGTTTATAATTCCGGATTAGAAAAAAATACAACAGGACAAAATAAATATCTTGTATTTGAAAAAGGAAATAAATTAAATGTTCTGGACTTATCCACTAACAATATTAATACTATAGAACCAATAAAAGATGCTGAATATATTAATGTTAGCTTCTCTCCCGATCAATTAAAAATTGTATTTGAAGTTATGGGCGGAAACATGTATAAAATCAATGTTGATGGTTCTGGTTTAACGGATTTAGGAAAAGGCAACAGACCCAAATGGTCGCCGGATAGTAAACGTATTGTTTATGTAATTACTGAAGATAATGGATATGATATTACATTATCTGATATTTATCTGATTAACGCTGATGGCAGCGGTAAAGTAAATTTAACTAATTCAGATACAATCATAGAAATGACACCTTCTTTTTCACCTGATGGTAAATCAATTTTATTTGAGAATTATCTGGAAGGTTCAATTTATTTAATGAGTATAGAGTAACGGAGTAAGAAAATGAAAAAATCAAATCTAAAACTAATTACTATAATTCATCTGATATTATTTATCTTCTTATTAACTGGTACACAAAGTTTTTCACAGCAGGTAACCGGACTCGCAGGCTGGAATATTTATTTGGATCCAGGACATAGTCAAAATGAAAATATGGGCATATATAATTATTCTGAAGCTGAAAAGAATTTAGGCGTCGGATTAAATCTTAGACAAATGTTACTTGATTGGACAGATATTGATACCGTTTATATATGCAGAACAGATAATCAAGTAAATGTTAGTTTAACACAAAGAACTGATCAGGCAAATTCACTTGGTGCTGCGCATTATCATTCAATCCATAGCGATGCTTCAACTATGGGAGGCCCAGCTAACAGTACTTTAATTATGTGGGGACAATTAGGAATAGGCGGACCTGAAAAAACTCCGCACGGCGGAAAGAAAATGTCTAACATAATGATTGGATTGTTAACAGCAGGAATGCGCACAAATACCCGCGGTGCAATGGGTGACAGAGATTTTTATCAGGCTGCTGGTTCATTGCCTTATTTACATGTTAACCGCGAAACTATTATGGCATCTGAATTAAGTGAAGCCGGTTTTCATACTAATCCAACCCAAAACCAGTTAAATATGAATGCAAAATGGAAAAGGCTTGAGGCTAAAACAATGTTCTGGACAATATTAAGATATCATAATATCGCAAGACCTTTTGTCGGAACTGCAGCAGGAATTGTTAAAGATCAGGAATCAGGTTTGGCTGTTAATGGAGCAATCGTTTCTCTCGATGGACAGGTTGATACTACTGATACTTATAGTTCTTTATTTCACTTATACTCAAATGATCCTGAATTGTTAAGAAATGGTTTTTATTATTTTGAAAATGTATCACCAGGCACTCATCAGCTTCAGGTTTCAGCACCAGGTTTTGATCCTTACACAGTTAATATAACTATGCAGGATACTTTCTTTACTTTTAAAGATGTCAATCTTATTTCTACTATACCTCCGACAATAGTTTCAACAACTCCGGCGCAGAATGACAGCCTTTATCCCGGAATTGAAAATGTAGTTATCTATTTTTCCCGTCCGATGGATAAAACATCAGTTGCATCAAATATTACAATTACACCAACAGCCAGCTATACTTTGAGCTGGAGTAATAATGATAAAACTTTAACAATTAAAACCGATAATTTTAATTTCGTAACTCAATATGATATTACAATAGGCGGTAATGCAAAGGATAAGTACGGACATTTGTTTGATGGCGATGGTAATGGTATCGGGGGTGATCCTTTTACACTTACAATAATGACTAAACATCCGGATTTAACGGCACCTTCTATTACAGATGTTTATCCACCTGCTAATGCTACTAATGTTGAATACAGACCAGTTTTAAATATTGCATTCGATGAATTATTAAAGACATCGACTATATCAAGCAGATTTAAAGTTGTAAGAAATTCAACTCAGACTAATGCAGCAGGAATTTTAAAACATTACGCGATTGATGGAAGAAGTGTATTAAACTTTTTTGTTTCAACTCCGCTTGCTGAAAATGAAACTTATACAATAAAAATTCAGGCAGGAATTGAAGACATATTCGGAAATCCAACTACAGAAGATCATAATTATGAATTTACAACCAGCAACTCAAATTATTTTGCTGAAACTATAATTGATAACTTTGAAGCAGGTGTAGGAAACTGGTGGCAGCCGGGCGGTTCCGGAAGCACTACCGGAATCTTACCATTAACAACAAATATGGCTCTTTCAACAGCTATACTTAATTTGAATACTGCAAGCACAAAATCAATGCAGCTTAATTATGATTGGGATGTTGCAGCATCAGCATGGTTAATACGTGAATACTTTACTCCATCAACACCAACATTTGGTACAAATACAATATTACAGGTATTTATGTTCGGTGATGGATCAAATAATAAATTCCGATTTGCTGTCAGAGAAACTGCTCCTGGAAATTTTGAAGTCAGCCCCTGGTATGATATAAACTGGCTCGGATGGAAATTAATAAGCTGGGATCTTTCACAAGGACAAACCGGTAATTGGATCGGAAACAATGTTCTTGAGCCGCCACTTAAGTTTGATAGTTTCCAGTTAACATATACTCCGGGTAATAAGAGTACATCAACAGTATATTTTGATGATCTTAGAACTGCATTTTTCGCACCTTCAGATGTTGAAATTGAAGATGGTATAACACCTACTGAATTTGTTCTTCAGCAGAATTATCCAAATCCATTTAATCCCGTAACACAGATAAAATTCAGTGTTCCTTTATCATCAAATGTTAAGTTAATTGTTACTGATATTTTAGGAAGAGAAATTGCTACCTTGATTAATGATGAATTATCAGCCGGAAATTATAATGTTAACTTTGATGCAAATAATTTATCTAGCGGCATTTATTTCTATACTTTGATTACTGATAACTTCAAACAAAGTAAGAAAATGATTCTAATGAAGTAAAAAAATAAACCCTTCCTTTGTGAAGGGTTTTTTATTTTAAAAAGGTATCTGTTAAATGAAAAAATTCTTTATAGTTATTCTGTTTTTCTGCACGCAGGTTTTTAGTCAGAATTTTAATTTTGCCTGGTTATCTGATATACACGTTGGAGATCCAACTTCTGAAGAAGATCTGAGAAGATCAGTAAATGATATCAACTCTTCAGGAAATATTGAGTTCACTATAATTTCCGGTGACATAACTTCTGATGGAGCTTTATCAGATTTGACAAAAACCAAAAATATTCTCGATAAGTTGAACAAACCATATTATATTATTCCTGGTAACCACGAAGCAAAATGGTCTGAATCAGGCTGTACTGATTTTATAAAATTATGGGGTAAAGAAAGATTTGTATTTGAATACGATAAATTTATGTTCATCGGATTATATCAAGGTCCTTTAATGCGAATGGCAGATGGTCATTTTTCTCCCCAGGATTTACGATGGTTCGATTAAGTAATTACAAAAATACCAGATCCGGATA
>JAVEUY010000325.1:0-3806 GCA_034005315.1 Ignavibacteriaceae bacterium
AATTCTTTTTATTAAAAGATAATATCATATTAACATTTTAAAACCTTTTATTGTTCATTATCAAGACAAGTAACAATTCTTGACAATTCTCATTTGTTGAGAAAGGGTAAGCATTTCCACCGGATTCCGGTGTCTGACATAAAAAACAACTTACAAGAAGCAGGTAGTAAAGATCCCTGCCAGAATGGATGAAGTAGAAATTCCCGCTGAATATGCCACTATCAAACGTCAGGTCATTGATACTCCCGGAAGCATGAAAGAGGTGCTCTTACCTGCTCAATACAAAAAGGTGAAAAGTACTTTTCCGGATCAAAAGGGTGGCATGATTGTATGGGAAGAAGTAGACTGCAACAACTAAGGAAAAAGTTTCCCTTAATCCTATGAAATGTGGTTTTAAAATGATTTTTATTATTCGATTATTTCGAATGTTATTTTACAAGTAGCTTTGATCCAAATCCGTATTTTAGTTATAATTACTTATATATCTAAAAATTTTAATTTATTTTTACTAATATTATGTTTTTTACCAATGTAAATTTCTTAATATAACAATTATGATTACAAATGAAATCGGGTTAAATGCCGGAAAAGTCTGGAATTTGCTTAATGAGGAGGGTGAACTTTCACATAAGGTTGCCCAAAAAAAAATAAATTTAAAATCTGCGGATTATTATATGGCTGTTGGCTGGCTGGCAAGAGAAGGAAAAATATGTCATTTTGAAAAAGATAATGAAATAAAAGTCTGCCTGAAATAATGGAGAAACTGCCAATAATAATTTGTATAAGACAAGACGGAACATCTTGTGTTATCAGGGTTTCTTTGTACAAATAAATCCTTATTTATATTTATTATTCTTACCTTATTTGGAGCTAATGTAGATTATGGAATCTTAGAATCTCCATCTGATAATTATACATTAAAATTGACTTTGGCTTTTAATGCTCTGAATACCCTTAAAATTGTTTTAATCGTTACGTTTTTTGCATTTCTGACAATACGTGAAATTTGAGATTTTTGTACTCCAATCAATTCTCCTACTTGAGATTGGGTTAAATGTCTCTCCTTACGAGCTTGCTTTATTATTACTCCAGGTAAATCAAGCGGATTTCGATCTTCTCAAACAATTCATTGCCCCAGCCGTTTTCAAGGTTTTTGGATAATTAATAGATTATTTTCCTTGAAATCAATTCCGTAATATGAGAAAGTTTTATAAAATTTTGTATTTTGGAAGGGTAAATTTATCAAAATAAATAGTTATCGTTTACTAAAGGGAAGGGATACTTCAATCCCTTTTTAATACAGCCCAATTAGCAATATTGCTTAACAAAACTATTGCTATCTTAAGTACTACCTTTTCTTAGGGCCACTCCCGGTCAACTTTTAATTGATTTTCTATATTTACAATTTAGATTCAATTATAAAAATATCTTTTAACTTTAAAAGCCGATTTGTTTTAAAGCATTAAATTTTGATAAATGAAACGATATATTTTCTTTATTTTCCTGGTTATTGGTATAATGAATGTTTCAATGGTTGTTGCCCAATTATACCAGGTTTATCCCATTCCCTTTGACAAGGTGCAAATTGATGATGAATTTTGGTCTCACCGACTGAAATCTCATTCCATTAATACATTACAAACCTGCATACATCAAACCAGAGATTCAACAGAAAGAATAAATAATTTTAAAAAGGCGGCAGGATTAATGGAAGGCCAGCACAAAGGTATCTATTTCGATGATTCGGATGTTTATAAAGCAATGGAAGGAATTGCTTATTCTCTTGTAAATAATCCAAATTCTGAATATGAAAAATTACTTGATGACTGGATTGGTTATATTTCTAAAGCACAACAAACTGATGGTTACCTGAATACCTTTTATACGCTAAATCATCCGGAGGAGAAATGGACTAACATGGAAAAGCATGAGATGTACTGCGGAGGTCACATGATTGAAGCAGCTATTGCTCATTACCAGGCAACAGGGAAAAGAAGTTTTTTGGATGTTGCAATAAAATTTGCAGACTACCTGGACAAAACATTTGGACCCGAAAAGCGACACTGGGTTCCCGGTCATGAAGAAATTGAATTAGCCCTTGTAAAGTTGTACCATACAACAGGGAATAAAAAATACCTCAATCTGGCTCATTGGTTACTTGAAGAAAGAGGGCATGGTTACGGTAAAGGGGGTATTTGGGATTCAAAAAGAGGGCCGGCCTACTGCCAGGATGATGTGCCGGTTTCCGAAATAACTGATATAAAAGGTCATGCTGTAAGAGCTATGTACCTGTTTACCGGGATGGCTGATGTTGCTTCTGAAATGAATATTCCGGAATATATAGAAGCTCTTAAACGTGTCTGGGAGGACGTTGCTTTAAGAAATATGTATATTACAGGAGGAATTGGAAGTTCGAAATCGAATGAGGGTTTCACGGTGGATTACGACCTGCCAAACAAAACAGCTTACTGCGAAACGTGTGCTTCAATCGGAATGGTTTTCTGGAATAACCGAATGAATTTACTGACGAAAGATGCAAAATATGTCGATATTATGGAACGTTCCATGTACAATGGTGTATTATCAGGGGTTAATCTTGAAGGAGATTTGTTTTTCTATGTAAATCCTTTGGAATCAGATGGGGATCACCACCGTCAAAGGTGGTTTGGATGTGCTTGTTGTCCAAGTAATATATCACGTTTTATACCATCAGTCGGAAGCTATATCTATTTGAAAAATGAAAAGGAGGTATTTGTAAATCTGTATATGGGAAATAAAGTAAACTTTGAAATAGCAGAAACGAATGTCAATCTTTCTCAAACAACTAATTATCCCTGGGATGGTGAAATTGCGATTGATATCAACCCAAAAGTTCCGGTTCTGTTTAATCTGAGACTGAGAATACCCGGTTGGTGTAAAAGTTACCGGGCTTCATTAAATGGCGAACCACTAAATTTTTTTCCTGTTGAGGATGGTTATTTATCAATTGAAAGAACCTGGGCGCAGGGAGATAAAGTGCTCATTTCTCTCGACATGTCTGTTGAAATGATAAAAGCAGACGATCGGATTACAGAAAACGAAAATAAAAGAGCCATCCAAAGAGGGCCATTGATTTATTGCATTGAACAAGCTGATAATTTAAAAACAAACATGGATGAGATTGCTATAAATCAGGATAATAAATTCACTATACTTCAGGGGGAGGGGAAATTAAAAAATATGAAAATATTAATGACCCAAAATCAAGCCGGCAAAATGATTTTTATTCCTTATTTTGCTTGGGATAACCGCGAACCTGGTAAAATGAAAGTCTGGATTAATTATGAAAAACAGAATTCATTATATAACTAAACCACCATCTGCATTCGAGGTGATGGTTTAGCTTTAATTTTTAATACTGAGCTCATTTATAAATGTTTTAGGATTTCTTATATACGGAATATAAATTAAATGTTCATTAAAATGGGTCACCAACAATTAATTCTTGAAACTTTCGAAAAAGGGAAGGGTATTCTTCAGTTAATACCTAATTTTATTGCTCTCCGGTTCAGCAGGTCAGGGATGAGATTACGACTGCACCCGGATGATTATTATGCACTTGGGACAAAAAGAGGTTCCATAAAAGAGCGATGGTTTTCTTCAGTAATTCCTCTAAGGATTGAAGAACTTGCCCCTCCCGATGAGGGTTTAAGCTATGTGCTTCCATTTAATGAAAATTTATCGCAGAAATTCACATTAAAAGAAGCCCAGGATATGCTGGGAGCTGAACTTGTTGGAGATGAATTGATGAATAAGTATGGCGGATG
>JAVEUY010000326.1:0-3801 GCA_034005315.1 Ignavibacteriaceae bacterium
TGTAATGACTGTTGCTGCTGCTGAAGCTGCCGTAGGGTTAGCAATTATTATTGCGATTTTCCGTAATAAGCTTACAGTAAATATTGATGAAATAAATATTCTTAAGTGGTAAAAACCAAAATATATTTTTATGCGTGAATTAATTTACTTAACTGTTATACTTCCTTTACTCGGTTTTTTAATCAATGGAATTTTTGGAAGTAAGATAAAGAATGAAAAACTGATCGGTATTATCGGAAGCAGTGTGGTTGGTATTTCATTCTTAATCGCTCTTGGTGCTTTCTTTGAAACACTTGCTTTACCATTAGAACAAAGACAAAAGATAGTCAGTCTTTTTAGCTGGATGGTTGTTGGCAGCCTGGATATTAGTTTTGCTTATCAGGTAGATCAGCTTTCATTAGTTATGGCATTGGTTGTAACCGGAGTAGGATTTATTATCCATGTTTATTCAATTGGTTATATGCATGGAGACAAAGGTTTCTGGAGATTTTTTTCATATATGAATCTCTTCATCTTTGCTATGATGAATCTTATACTCGCTGATAATTTTGTCCTTTTGTTTCTCGGATGGGAAGGTGTAGGGCTTTGTTCTTATTTATTAATTGGTTTTTGGTATGATAGAAAGTTTGAAAAAAGTACTGTAGCCGATGCTTCTAAAAAAGCATTTATTGTTAACAGGATAGGTGATTTTGGATTTTTGTTAGGGATGTTCTTAATCTTTATGACATTCGGCAGTCTTAATTTCAATGAAGTTTTTTCGCGTGCTGTTTCATTTAATGTTCCAACTTACGTTTATGGATTTATTGCTATCTTTCTCTTTATTGGCGCAACAGGTAAATCAGCTCAAATACCATTATTCGTCTGGCTGCCCGATGCAATGGCTGGTCCTACTCCTGTTTCTGCTCTTATACATGCCGCAACGATGGTTACAGCAGGAGTTTATATGGTTGCAAGAACTTCAATAATATATGCAAGTGCACCAGAAATCATGATGGTAATTGCAATCGTAGGAGCATTAACTGCTTTTTTTGCAGCTACAGTTGGTATTGTTCAGAATGATATAAAGAAAGTTCTTGCTTACTCAACTGTTTCGCAGCTTGGTTATATGTTTTTAGCAATGGGCGTAGGTGCTTTCTCTGCAGGTATCTTTCATGTAATGACACACGCTTTCTTCAAGGCACTGTTATTTCTTGCTGCAGGATCAGTTATTCACTCAATGCACGAAGAGCAAGATATTCAGAAATTTGGCGGATTGAAAAAATATATGCCGCGTACTCATCTTACTTTTTTAATTGCAGCTTTGGCTATTTCCGGTATTCCGCCTTTATCAGGTTTCTTTAGTAAAGATGAGATACTGTGGTTTTCTTTTGCCAACGGCGGATTATTCTTTTGGATAATCGGTGCAGGCACTGCAATGATGACAGCATTTTATATGTTCAGACTTTACATTTTAACTTTTGACGGCAAAGAAAGATTTGGTAAAGATAAATATCCGCATGAATCTCCTTCAATAATTACTATCCCATTAATAGTTTTAGCTGTACTTTCTGTTATTGGCGGATTTGTTGGCATTCCTGAAGTATTTTCAGGTGAACATGGAAATCAATTCCATAACTGGCTAGCACCCATATTTAAAGATGCAGATCGTAAGCTTGCCTATTTCAGTATGCACTCACATTCAACTGAAATATTATTAATGGTTCTATCGGTTGTATTTGCTGTTAGTGCAATCTGGTTTGCCCGATATGTTTATCTTAAGAATCCATCTATTGCAGCAGATACAGCAAAAAGATTTAAAGGATTATACAATCTGTTATGGAATAAATATTTTGTTGATGAAGTTTACGATGCAGTTGTTATTAATCCAATTGTAAAGACATCAAGTTCTTTTTTGTGGAAAATTGCTGATAATAAAATAATTGATGGAGTTGTAAATGGTTCAGCAAAATTAATTGATATAATGTCTGTTAATATCAGAAAACTACAAAATGGTGTTGCGCAATTTTATGCCCTTGTAATGGTGCTTGGAATTGTGGCAGCTTTTTTCTGGATTATTTTAAGTTTATAAAATGGAAAACGGTTTACTTCTTACATATTTAATTCTGATACCATTTATTGGTTCATTCCTTATCTTGTTTTTTAAGAAAGGACAGGAACACCTTATCCGTTACACTGCTTTAGTAATTTCAACTTTAGCATTCATTATATCGGTTATAATTTATTTCCGGTTTGATTCTGCTAATGCCGGGTTTCAGTTTATAGATAAGTTCCAGTGGATTAAAGGACTTAATATCCATTACCATATTGGCGTAGATGGAATGTCATTGCTGTTAGTATTACTTACAACATTTTTAACACCATTAACACTTATTTCAAGCTGGTCAAGTATAGAAAATAAGGTGAAGGAGTTTACATTCTTCTTTCTGATGCTTGAAGTTGGAATGCTTGGTGTATTTATTTCTCTTGATATATTTTTATTCTATGTATTCTGGGAAGCAATGTTGATTCCAATGTATTTTATTATTGGTATCTGGGGTGGCAAAGAAAGAATTTATGCCGCTGTTAAGTTTTTCGTTTACACTATGTTTGGCAGCTTATTAATGCTGGTTGCTATTATCTGGCTGGCTGTTTATGCAATTGGTCCGTTAGGTTATTTTACAACAAATCTTACAGAGCTTTATACTGTTGCACCTCAAATACCAATGGGTATTCAGACCTGGATGTTTATAGCATTTGCTTTCAGTTTTGCGATTAAAGTTCCAATATTTCCGCTGCATACCTGGCTGCCTGATGCTCACGTTCAGGCTCCGACTGCAGGCTCTGTTATTCTTGCCGGTGTTTTACTTAAAATGGGAACTTATGGACTTTTAAGATTTAATCTTCCGCTTTTCCCTGAAGTTTCTATTGCTACTGCTCCATATATTTCAATACTTGCTATAATAGGTATTATATATGGTGCCTTGGTTGCAATGGTTCAAACAGATATTAAAAAATTAGTTGCTTATTCATCTGTAGCTCACCTGGGATTTGTAGTTCTCGGAATTTTCGCTATGACTCAGGAATCTGTGCAGGGTGCGATAATACAAATGGTCAATCATGGTTTATCAACAGGAGCATTATTCCTTTTAGTCGGAATAATCTATGAAAGAACTCATACAAGAGAGATATCTGATTACGGTGGTATCGCTAAACTGGTTCCATTGTTCTCGTTTGCATTAATGTTTGCCTCACTTTCTTCAATCGGGCTGCCTGGATTAAATGGATTTATTGGTGAGTTTTTAATATTGCTTGGTTCTTTCAAATCTCCGGTTTTAGGAAGCTGGTGGTTTACAGTATTTGCAGCTTCCGGTGTTATCTTTGCCGCTGTTTATTTATTGTGGATGTATCAAAGAGTTGTATATGGTGAAGTAACAAATCCGAAGCTTAACGGATTAAAAGATATGAACAAAAGAGAAATTTTTGTCCTTTTCCCGATTTTTATATTTATAGTGTGGATAGGGATTTATCCAAATACTTTTCTAAAAGTTTCTGATAAATATTCCGCGAAAATCGTAAAGCAGATGTATAATCCTGAAAAAATCAAACCAGTTCAAATGGGCTTAATTCAATCAACTAAGTAAAGAAGTTTAAAGATTAATTATAATGTTTAATAACTATCAAGAATTCTGGAATTTACTACCGATGGTAATCATCGGTACGGGTATTATTATCTCACTTATTATCGAGATGTACTCAAAGAAAAGTGAAACTATTCTTCCGTGGTTTTCTATAATATTATTTTTAGCTGCCGGTTTGCATGCT
>JAVEUY010000327.1:0-3793 GCA_034005315.1 Ignavibacteriaceae bacterium
AAACCTAGTAGGTAAGATTTCAGATGATAAAATTATTCAGAGCATTAATGTTAAGCTTGCTTTTGCAGAATTTGATTTAAATAATATTTCAGGATCAGAGTATTACTGTAATTTAGTAATCAATAATAAAACCTCTAACGGAGAAGCAAGCGGCAGTGTGCTTAATCTATTATCTATAATCGAATTCCAAATAAAAAATAATCCGGAAAAAGCTCTTGAGTTTGCTAATCAAGCATTGAAAATGTATCAATCATCTCAGCTTAAAAGCCGAATGGCTGGTATGCTCGTAAATATTGGAAATTTTTATAATATTTTAAATAATAATATTAAAGCACAGGAAAATTGGAATGAAGCCTTGAGACTTAATTCCAGCATTGGAAACCTTGAACAGGAAAGTTTTATATATAATAATTTGGGTGTTTTTTATTATCGGATAGGTAATTATGAAAATGCTATTGAGAAGTGGTTAATTGCAATAAATATTTTACGTTCAATAGGTCTTAAAAACCAGTTAGCATTAACTTATTTAAATATGGGTGAGGTGTACTTTAGAGTTTGTGATTATCAAAAAAGTTTTGAATACCTGTTAAAGGCTAAAGATATATTTGACAGATCTGATATTATTGAAGAAAAAATTCGTTCACTTGTTTCACTTGGAAAATTATGGTTTATTCTTGGGGATTTTGAACAGCTTTATAAAACAATGGATAAGATAGAAAAGCTAAATAAAATAGCTTCAATCAATCCGGAACAAAATTACTTTAACCTTAATTTTCTGAAATTTCTACTCGAGTTAAATCCAGTAAACACAATTAAGAAAAATAATAAATTGGAACACTTCTTTGAGCAGGCAATAAACGGAACACAAATTGAGGATAAGCTTGAAATAATTATTATCTATTCTAATTATCTTTTAAAAACAGAACAAGATACTAAGCTGTTAAATTTATTTGACTCACAAATCCTTAATGAACTTATCAAAGAAAATATTATCTTAATGGCATACAAATACTATTTCTTGGGAAAAATTAATTTATTAAAACCAGATAATGCAGAAAAATCATCAATTGATTATTTTGAAGCTGCTTATAATATTTTGGAAGAACATAGTATTTCTGAATTGACCTGGAAAGTTTTATATGAGATAACTCTTATATATTATGAAAGAGGGAATTTCTTTAAACTAAAAAAACCTCGGCTTTATTCTTATGAATTACTGAATATGATTGGTGAAAATATTTCAAATAATAATTTAAGATCAGCATACTTTAATCATCCCGAAAGAAAAGAAGCTTTAGAAAAACTTTTATTAATCGGAAATAAAACTCAAGTTAATGAATACCAGCAAAGTAAACATTAAAATATACTCCGATAATGAGGATATAAGCGCTATCAATTCTGCTTTACGCCAGGTTGAACTTGAAAGTGTTCCAATTGCGTTTACTAATCCAAAAACATTTGCTGCTGAAGATGATACTATAATAATTCTTCAGATAGATTCCCTTGCTTCCGGTTTACTCAATGAAGTTTTCCCAATAAAAAGAGATTTAAAAAATAAGATCATTGTTGTTATCAGAAATAATAATGCTCTTTTAGTAAGTATTGTTGCTAAAATGGGTCTAAAGGATATTTTCATTTTTCCTTATGAAATATTGAAGTTTACAAATTACATTAAAGAAATAGTATCCGATGGGCTATATAAGACATCTGATAAAGAAACTGAAAATTTAAAGTGGGATAAGTTTAATCTTACAAACATCATAGGAAGTTCTGAAAAGTTTGCTAGAACAATTGAACTCACAAAAAAAGTATCAGAACAAAGTACTTCTAATATTTTAATTTTAGGAGAAACCGGAACAGGTAAAGGGTTATTTGCAAGAGCTATTCATAATCATGGAAAAAACCGGAAACAGCCTTTTGTTGATATAGTTTGCACAGCTATCCCCGAAAGTTTACTGGAATCTGAATTATTTGGATATGAAGCGGGCGCTTTTACTAATGCACGTACTCGTAAACTTGGTCTTTTTGAGATTGCTGAGGGAGGAACTTTATTCCTTGATGAAATTGGAGATATGAGTTTAAATCTTCAGTCAAAACTTCTTAGAGCCATTGAGAAAAAAGTTATTAAAAGACTTGGCGGAGTTACTGATATCCCGATAAATGCCAGAATAATTTCTGCTACAAATAGAAATATCGGGCAAATGGTTGCAGAAGGTTTATTCAGACGAGACTTGTTTCATAGATTAAATGTGGTTACTATTGATTTACCGCCGCTCAGAGAAAGACGTGAAGATATTTTAACTTTAGCAAATTTCTTTATTTCAGAATTCAATAAGAGCTTTAATAAATCTGTAAAAAAAATTAACAGAGAATTGAAATTCTTTTTTCTTGGATATCCATGGCCCGGAAATGTAAGAGAGTTAAAAAATGTTATTGAAAGAGCTGTACTTTTATCAGATAATGGAGATTTGAAATTAACTGATTTTTCAAGTTTAAGTAATTCTGTTTCCGCTGCAACTTCTGATACAATTCCGGATAATGAACTGCCTGAAAATATCATCCGCCTGGATTTAAGTTTTGGGACTACTGAGTTAAGGAAACTAACAAAAATTTATGCTCAAAAAGTTCTGGACAAAGTAGGTGGAAATAAATCTCAAGCTTCAAAGTTATTAGGTATTTCCAGACCAAAGCTTGATTCTCTGTTATCAAAAAAGAAATGAAATTCGCCTATTTTTATGTAAATATTTTTTACAAAATAAACTTAATTTCTTATTAAATATAGTAATCTTTACCGCCATTCTTTGTTATTTGCTTAATTTTCTCAATTTTCAAACCTGTTTACTGGCACTTCGATTGCCTAATATAAATACTTAAAAGAGGGCAAACTTTATTAAAGTTTCTTTTAAGAAAAAAATATTTTTTTCTAATTAATTCATCAATAATAAGGTGGGTGCTATGCAAAAATCCCTTATAGTATTGATCTTGTTTGTTCTGTCAATTGCATCTTTTGCTCAAGTAGAAGAAGCAGTTAGATATAGAGTTCAGGGCGAAGCAACTCTAATTGAACAACAGATTAGCATATCTCACTCAAGCGAATCTGCTGACAAGATGGTTTTTCAAAACAGATCAAATTCTCAGCTTGAAGAGCTTGGTGCCAGATACTTATTTGTAAGATCAGGTTCTCAATTAGATGAGCTTGGTGCCAGATATTTATTTGTAAGATCAGGTTCTCAGTTAGATGAGCTTGGTGCCAGATATTTATTTGTAAGATCAGGTTCTCAGTTAGATGAGCTTGGTGCCAGATATTTATTTGTAAGATCAGGTTCTCAGTTAGATGAGCTTGGTGCAAGATATTTATTTGTAAGATCAGGTTCTCAGTTAGATGAGCTTGGTGCAAGATATTTATTTGTAAGATCAGGTTCTCAGTTAGATGAGCTTGGTGCAAGATATTTATTTGTAAGATCAGGTTCTCAATTAGATGAACTTGGTGCCAGATACTTATTTGTAAGATAAAAAATTTATCTGCAGATAATTTTTAAGCCTTCAATTATTTGAAGGCTTTTTTTATTTTATCCAATAAAAATATTTTTAACTCTTACTTCGACTGTTTCATGAAAATTTTTCATCTTGTTGTTATTGTTGTTGTTCTTACTTTTGTTATCTATCCTCAAGTTGATACTAAAATTGCAGTTATAATTAAAGATAAATATGAATTGATTGATGCAGAAAACCATTCAGGAAATATATATTTATCAATTAATGATCTGCTGAAAAAAATCGAAATCCCTTTTGA
>JAVEUY010000328.1:0-3784 GCA_034005315.1 Ignavibacteriaceae bacterium
GTAGTAATTATCCGGTAGCTACAAAAATTGCTGAAAATATCGTAAATCTTCCAACTGATATAAAAAATAATAAAAAAGTTATTAATTTTTTGAAAAAAAATCTTGAAAATATTTATTAGTTTCAATTTTTTTATTTCAATAAAAATTTGTAAGCTAATTTTGAAAAATTAAATATATTATTATCTTTGAGTTCATTTTTTGAGGAATATTATAATATTAAGAAGTAACTTTTACTTACTGAATCTTATTATTATCTTTTAATTGTATTTACACAATATTTTATGAATAAAGATTACTTATTATTCCACAAGCCATTTATTTCTGAAGAAGAAATTAATGAAATGGTTGATACTTTGCGTTCGGGTTGGCTAAGCATGGGACCTAAAACTATCAAGTTTGAAGAGGAGTTTAATAAGTATATCGGGTCTAAAAAATCTGTTGCTGTTAATTCCTGGACTGCTGCCGGTCATTTAACTCTAGAAGCGTTTGGAATTGAAAAAGGTGATGAAGTTATTGTACCAACAATGACTTTTCCTGCAACTGCTGAAATTGTTTGCTACTTTGGTGCAAAACCTGTAATAGTTGATGTGGACGAAGACACATTAAATATTTCTCTTAAAGAAATCGAGAAAGCAATAACTCCAAAAACAAAAGCAATTATTCCTGTTCATTATGGCGGTCAGCCTTGCGACCTTGATGAGATCCAACAAATTGCAAAAGCGCATAATCTTAAACTGCTTGAAGATGCTGCCCATTCTTTACCTGCTACATATAAAGGGAAAAAAATCGGAACAATTTCTGATGTAACCTGTTTTAGTTTTTATGCAACCAAAACACTTTCTACAGGAGAAGGTGGAATGATTTGTACTAATGATTTAGAGATTGCTGAAAGATGTGCTATTATGCGTTTGCATGGAATAAACAGAGATGCCTGGAAAAGATACAGCGAATCTGGTTCATGGTATTACGAAGTTGTTGCACCCGGATATAAATATAACTTTACCGATTTACAGGCTTCTTTAGGTTTACCACAGCTTAAAAAAGTTGATATGATGTGGGAATCAAGAAAGAGTATTGCAGCAAAATATTTTGAGGCATTTAAAGATCTTGATTTAATTACGCTTCCTACAGTTAAAAAGGATAGAGAATCATCATGGCATCTTTTCCCGGTCAGATTAAATCTGAATATGCTGACTAAAAACAGAGCTCAGATTATTGAGGAATTGAAAGCTAATAACGTAGGAGTTGGTGTTCATTTTATGCCTGTTCATCAACATCTATATTATAGTGAAACATTTAAACTGGATGATAAAAATTATCCTGTGGCATCAGGTGCTTTTCCAAGATTAGTATCATTACCAATCTATCCCGGTATGACTGAGCAAAGTGTAGAAAAAGTTATTACAGTAGTTAGAGAAGTTTTAAATAAACATAGAAGATAAGTTTTCTTTTATGGGAAGACAGGGAAGTTCCTTAAAAAGATTTACTGATATAGTTATTAGTTTAATAACTATTATTATAACATCACCCATCCTATTAATCTCTGCTTTAGCAATTAAACTTGATTCCAAAGGACCGGTATTTTTTATGCATGAAAGAACTGGTTTGAATGGTAAACCTTTTAAGATGATAAAATTCAGAGGAATGATAGATAATGCATTGCTTCATGGTCCCGGTATTACACAATTGAATGATCCAAGAATAACGCGTATAGGCAGATTTTTAAGAAGGACAAGTATTGACGAATTGCCTCAGCTATTTAATGTATTAAAAGGGGAGATGAGTATAATCGGACCGAGACCTGAAATTATCAGTATAACTTCAACTTACTCTAAAGAGCATCAGAAAGTTTTTAACTATTTACCTGGTATTACCGGCATATCACAAATAAATGGCAGACAAACTTTAACTCCTCAGCAACGGAATGAAATGGAAATTGAATATTACAGTAATGAAACATTCTTGAAAGATGTTAAGATATTCTTTATAACTTTTTGGGTTATTGTAACAAACAAAGGAAATATTTAACTTCTGAACAGAATTAGGTCAATAATTAATATAGCAGTTATTTTTGACCTTGTTTACAATATTGATTAAATCTAATTTTTCTTGCAAATCAAACAAAAATTTAAATATCCGGGTATTTAATAATGAAAAATTATCTCATATTTTTTTTGTGTGTTTTATTTTTTCAAGCTGCTATTTTTAGTCAGTCTTTGTCTCAGGATTACAGAGTGATTGAATCCGATGAAAATCATATAATCATTGAATTTAATTTTGGAAGTGGTTTTAATATTGAAGATTTTTTTATTGATGGAATAAAATTTTCAAGAATTGTTGACCCGCTTTATCCGATTCAGGACCCTGGTAATCCCTATTTGCCCACAAGATATTATAATATCGGGATACCTCTATATTCTGAAGCTAAGGTTACAATACTGGATGAAAAAAAAGATTTTATAAAAGATAAATTTATAATTGCTGCGCCTGATTCTGCTGATCAGCCATATAAAAGTTTAAGATATAATCAGGATGTTTATGGAGTTAACAATTATTTCCCTGCAAATGCAGTTGATATAAATTCTACTTCAATTTTTAGATATTTAAAAACAGCCTCATTATTTATTTCTCCCTTTCAGTTCAATCCTGTTGAAAGAACTTTGATACATAATAAAAAAATCCGCGTAAGGATTGACTATAATCCGGATGTTTCACTAACGGGAAATATCATTCCTGTTCAAGATAATATGACTAATGAGTACATTAAATTTAATTTGATTAATCCGGATGAAGCTTTAATGTTTACTGGTAAGACTAACAATCAGGCTAACAAAATACTTGATGATTATTGGTATAATCCGAACAAAGATTATTATAAGATTTATCTGAACAAAAAAGGTGTTTACCGAATAACATATGATCAGCTTATTACTGCAGGTATTTCGCCTTCAAGCGGCATACAGGATGGAAAACTTGAAATTTTTAACGATGGCATATCATTACCAATTGATATAGTTGATGTTCAGCAAGATGGAGTATTTAATTCAGGGGATTATTTTCAGTTTGTTGGTAAACCAGCCACTCCACACGATGAATACACAAGAATGAATATTTATAATACTAGTAATGTATATTTCTTCTCTTATCAGGCTGATACAGTAAATAATTATAAACATAAAGAAGCATACAGCAGCAGTAATATTACACCCTTAATTACAAATACAGTTGAAACAATTACATGGGAAAAAGATACCTTATATCAAAGATTAGGTTACGCTGATAATGATAAGAGAGATTATTGGTATTGGGACTGGTCTGAAGCAAGAAATCGAGCGCCTTATAGAGATTTTAATTATTGGATTAAGGACAGCCTGGCATATTGGATTGTTGACTCTAAACCTCAATCAAAAATAAGAGTTGGAATGCATGGTTTGAGCAATATCAGTTGTTTTGAAGGGAATGGTCACGATGTTACATTAAAATTAAATGCTGTTACTCTTGGTGTCCATCAATGGAATGGACAAAAATCAACAGTATTTGAAAAAAATATATATTTAGCCAGATTTTCGTCTCCGGGAAGCGATACAATTCAATTAAATATAGATTCACAAAAATTTGAAATAATACTTTACGGAAACGTTTGTCCAACAGCTACTTATGATAATGTATTAATTAACTATATTGAGTTAGATTACTGGCGCTGGAACAGAACATATCCATTCTTTTTTTACTTTTAAAGTCCTCCTAATGATTTTCAAGTGTACAGATATTATCTTTTTGGATG
>JAVEUY010000014.1:0-17995 GCA_034005315.1 Ignavibacteriaceae bacterium
ACAGGCTGCTTACAGGAATAATTACTGCAAACGTAAAATGTAGTTTTATTATCCAATAGCTTCATCCACTTGGTATAGGGAAAAATCACATTAAATTTTTCGTCTTGTTCAGCTAATTTCAATATGATGATCTTATCAGGATTAAAATCATTTCTGATTAAGTCTAATGCCTCATTGCTGATATCATCTTTGTTTTTAGAAACAATAATAATTTCTGTTGAATCACTAAATAAAAAATTTAATCCGCATAAAAACATACAAAAAGCTGAGGGCATACTATAAATCTGTGCAGAAAAATACTTTATCATCATGTCAATTTTATTTTGATAATTAATATCAGTAGTAATTTTAAAAAGTCTTATCAGATTTAACAGAACTATTGAATTGCCCGAAGGTACAGCGCCATCATAAATAACTTTTTGTCTGGCAATAAGTTTTTCATTTTGAGCAGATGTAAAATAATAACCGCCCTTATTATCCCAAAATTCTTTATCGATAATTGATTGAAGTTCTAATGCTTTTTCAAAATATCTTAAATTAAAGGTCGATTCGTATAAATCCAGTAAAGCATTAATCAGAAAAGCATAATCATCAATAAAAGCCTCAACTGCTGCTTCTCCGTCTTTGTACCGATGGAGCAGCTTACCATCTTTATTTATTAAATTCTTTTTTAGAAAGTTAAATGATTTTTCAGCCGCATCAAGATACGCTCTGTTGTTAAATGCCTGATATGCTTTAGCTAAAGCTGATATCATCAGGCTATTCCAGTCAGTTAAAATCTTATCATCTTTGTGCGGATGAATTCTTTTCTCTCTGTAATCAAAAAGTTTTTTGCGGATTATCTCTAATCTTTGCAAGAAATCATCCTGATCAAGATTCGACTCATCAGCAAGCTTATCAAGCGATTTTTTGAGATGAAAAATATTTGTTCCAGTCATTGTTCCTTTAGATTCATCAATCCAGTTTCCATTTTCTTTAATGTTAAAAGCCTTTATTACTAAGTCGGATTCATCTTTGCTTAATATATTCCTGATTTCATCTGCACTCCACAAATAAAACTTACCTTCTACACCCTCGCTGTCTGCGTCTTCGGCTGAAAATAATCCACCTTCGTTATGAGTCATATCCCTTAACACATATTCCAGAATTTCTTCGGCAGTTTTTTTATAAAAATGATTTTTTGTCGCCAAGTAAGTTTCAGTAAATGCCAATACCAGCATTGCCTGATCATAAAGCATTTTTTCAAAATGAGGTATAAGCCAATTCCGATCGGTTGAATATCTTGCGAAGCCAAATCCGATATGATCGTAAATTCCACCGAGTCTCATTTGTGTCAGTGTTTTTTCAACTATTTCAAGTGCTATTGGTTCATTCTTCCTTTTCCAATATCTTAAAAGAAACATTAGATTATGCGGTGATGGAAATTTAGGTGCAGTTCCAAATCCACCGGATTCTTCATCAAAATTTCTGCTTAGTTCATTATAAGCTTTATCCAAAACAGATTCATTTATTTCTTCAGATACTTCTGCAGTTGACTGATTATTAATTGCGACAGTAATCTCTTCTGCTGATCGCTGCACTTCATCTTTTCTGCTTATCCAGATTTCTTTTAACTTCGGGATAAGTTCCATCAGTCCAATTCTGTTAAAACGGTTATATTTCGGGAAATAAGTTCCGATAAAAAATGGTTTTTTATCCGGAGTCATAACTACTGTTAAGGGCCAGCCGCCGCTTCCTGTTATCATCTGACAAGCAGACATATATATTCCATCAATATCAGGTCTTTCTTCACGATCAACCTTTATAGAAATAAAAGTCTCATTCATCAGGTCAGCAACTTCTGTATCTTCAAACGATTCTTTTTCCATTACGTGACACCAATGGCAGGTAGAATATCCGATTGAAAGAAATACTGGTTTGTTTTCTGCTTTTGCTTTCTCAAATGCTTCATTGCACCAGGGGTACCAATCAACCGGATTGTAAGCATGCTGGAGCAGATAAGGATTTTTTTCGTTGATAAGTCTGTTCGGTTTTTTCATAATCCAGATTTCTTTTGATCTTAATAACAGATAACTCTTTCGGTTGACAGAATTTTTAACGGATTTGAATTGTGTTGTTAAAATAACTGTTTTTTGATAAGTTGCCACACAATTTTGGACATTTAATAAATAAAAAGCTATTAATGTGAACAAAAGCAATCATCTGTTTTGCTAAAAATTCTGCAAAACATAATGAGTTCAATTATATATTTTCAGTAAACAATCATCAATGAAATATGACTAAACCACAAATTTGGGTAGCAGCCTTTTTATTATTATTTATTATTCTGTTTCTGCTAGGCAGAATGACATCAAAAGAAGAATCCTCCCACGAATTTTCTTCTATGAATAATCAAAATTTAACTGAACAAAGTTCGTCAGAATTAACCGGTGAAAAATTATTCCAGTCTTTTGGATGCACTACTTGTCACGGTAATGATTTAGCAGGTACCAGATCAGGACCTCCGCTTAAAGACATCAGACAATATTGGAGCAGCAGAGATAATCTTATAAATTATTTACGAAATCCGAATTCGTATATGGCTTCTGATAGATTTAAAGATTATAAAGAAAAATATCCGGGTGTGATAATGCCGCCATATAATAACAAAGATGTTAAAGACTTAGGAAAGATTGCTGATTATCTGCTGATGCAATAAGCAAAAACCTGTTTTTAAAGTAAAGGCGATTCAGTTGAATCGCCTTTTGAATTTTACTATTTATAAAGTTTAAGCAACTGTTATTTCTTTTTCAAGATAAACATCCTGAATAAGATTTAACAATTTAACTCCATCAGCCATTGGGCGCTGGAATGCTTTACGACCTGAAATCAATCCCATTCCACCGGCTCTTTTATTAATAATTGCCGTTTTAGCTGCTTCAGCAAAATCATTTTCGCCGCTTGCACCGCCGCTGTTAATCAATCCTGCACGACCCATATAATTATTGATTACCTGATAACGTGTAAGATCAATAGGATGATCGGTAGTTAAATCTGTGTAAACTTTTTTACTTGTCTTTCCGAAATTCTTAAGTGAGTTATATCCGCCGTTATTTTCCGGAAGTTTTTGTTTAATTATATCCGCTTCGATTGTAACACCAAGATGATTTGCCTGTCCGGTTAAATCAGCAGATACATGATAGTCTTTATCAGATTTGAAAGCGGGGTTTCTTAAATAACACCACAATACAGTTGCCATTCCAAGTTCGTGAGCATACTGAAAAGCCTGACTGACTTCAACAATTTGTCTTGCGCTTTCTTCAGAACCAAAATAAATTGTAGCGCCAACTGCAGCAGCGCCCATATCATAAGCCTGTTCAACACTTGCAAACATTATCTGATCAAATTTATTTGGGTAAGTAAGCAATTCGTTGTGATTGATTTTTACAATATATGGAATTTTGTGAGCAAATTTTCTTGCGGTCATTCCTAACACGCCAAGTGTTGACGCAACTGCATTGCAGCCACCTTCAATAGCAAGCTTAACAATATTTTCAGGATCAAAGTATCCCGGATTAGGAGCAAAAGATGCACCGCCGCTATGTTCAATTCCCTGATCAACAGGAAGGATAGATAAATAACCGGTACCCGATAATCTGCCTGCTTTAAAAATCCATTGAAGATTTCTTAAAACATTAATATTTCTGTCTGTTTGGGCAAAGATTCTATCAACAAAGTCTGGTCCCGGCAGATTTAATTGTTCTTTCGGAAACTTTGCTTTGTACGATAACAATGAATCAGCGTCATTGCCTAACAATTCTTTAATTTTATTTAACATTATATCACCTGTTTATAAATTATTTTTATAAGATATTTCATATTCGAAATGCTAAGATAAGATAAGAGTGATAGTATTTCAATTTTAATATATTGAAGTGTGATAAATTAATCTTTAAAAATAGAAAAACCCGGTTAGACCGGGCTTACTTCGTATAAAAATGATGACTTGTTCTTAGTACATCGTTGAGTATTCCTCTAATCCGGCAATCTTGATTTCTTCAACTTTCATTCGCCCAACACCGTTTCGCATCAATCCAAGTTCAAGTGCTGCAGCTTTCGAAAGATCAAGATCCCGCCCGGTAATATAAGGACCTCTATCGTTTATTCTGATAATAACAGATTTTCCATTCTTAGGATTTGTTATCTTTAATAAAGTGCCAAATTTTAACGATTTATGAGCAGCAGTAAAGGACATTTGATCATAAACCTCTCCATTTGCAGTTCTTTTACCGTGAAAACCTGGTCCGTACCAACTGGCTTTCATAGTTCCTTTATCCATAAATTCGACTAATGACCTTTCAGCAGTCATTTCCTCTTCCGGAGTAGTAGTAACGTTATCGGTCACTGTCGGTTCAATTAACTTTTCTTCATTAACTACCAGTGTAAATCCCACTAGTGCAGCTAAGAAAAGACCAATGAATATCTTAATTATTGATCTCAATAAAACCTCAGATTAGTTAAACATATTGGATTAACGATTCAAAATTAATCCTCCCTATAAAACCATCCAATACTTTATTTTATCCTGAGAGGTTCCTAAAGGAATCCAGATTACTCGACTTTAATGGTTTAATAGTTGGTTATTATTATAATACCTTCCTGTAAATACATAATTAATGCAATTCTGACCATGAATTGAGAGGGCAATTGGCACTTTTATTTTTTATGTTTGTATAAAAGCTCAAAACTTTGGAGAAAACATGAAAGCCAGACTCTTTAAAGAGATATTTTTACTTACTGTAGTTTTTGTTACAACTTTGTTTATCGGAGGCTCAACTAGAGTGCAGTCTTCAGATAAAAACAACAATTTCTATATTTCCAATAATTCTTCTTATGCACCCGGTGATATTGTTAAGCTTAATCTTTATACTTATGCGGAAATAGGTAAAAAATTTCAATTTAAGCTGCTAAAGATCAACGACCCGGTTAAATTTTTCTCACTTCTTGACCGAAACTTCAGCCATTATTCATTTGATATATGGGGACAGGATAATGTTCTTTTACTAAAATACACTTCGGTTGTTAAAGAGTGGGAAATCAAACCACAGATAAAGGCTCAATATGGCTATAATGAGATCAACGTTGGCAAGATTGAAAAACCGGGAATTTATATTGTTCAGGCACTCAGAGAAGATAAAGTGGGTTATTGCGCTGTTGTAGTAACAAACTATGCTATGTTATTTAAAAGCAACCAGAAGGAAGTCCTTGCATATATTGCAGATGCAAAGACAGGGAAGTTCAATAAATCAGCTAAATTCGATTTCTTACAAAATGGTAAAATAATTGGCTCAGGTGAAACTGACAAAGATGGAATTATGTATGCAAACTTGTCAGATTTTAAAAGTGAAGATAATATAAATGTTCAGTTATTTGGATATGCTGGTGATGAAGTACTGTTGAGTGACCCTTCTCTTTATTTTAACCGGGGACAAACTGAGTATCTGACAGCATACATTTATACTCAGCAGCCGGTTTACAGACCTGCACAGGAAGTAAACTTCAAAGCTATTTTCAGAAATAAAGTTGGAAATGAATTCCGGAATATCCCCGGACTAAAATTCTCTGTAACTGTTAAATCATCGAAAGATAAAGAAGTATATAACGGAGAATCTGCAACAAATGAATTTGGTACACTATCAGGCAGTTTTTTTCTGGATGAAGATGCTGATCTTGGTTATTACTCAATTATATTAAAAAAAGATGGTCAATCTTATTACGGTTCCTTTTCGGTTGAAGAATATAAGAAACCGGAATACAAAGTAAATGTAACTACAGATAATAAACAGTATTCAATAGGAGATAAATTAACCGCCACAGTTACAGCCGATTACTACTTTGGTTCTCCGGTAAAAAATGCTGATGTGCAGGTTAGTATCTACAGACAGTATTTCTGGAGACCATGGTGGTATTGGAGTGAATGGTCTTGGTTTTATGGCGGGGTTAAATCAGATAGATATATAGGCAGTCAGAAGGAATTGATCTATCAGGAATCCGGAATATTAAATGAAGATGGAAAGTTTCAATTTCCTTATAACATTGATTCTGATAATTCCGGTGATTACCAATATTCTATTGTTGCACAAGTTACAGATGCTTCACGCAGGGCAATAAACAGTGCGACTGAAACATTCGTTACGCGGGGATCTTTTACAATTTCAACTTCACCGGAAAAATGGTTCTTTAAGCAGGGAACAGAAGTAAAACTTAAAGTAAATACTTCTGATTTTTCTGATAAGCCTGTGCAAACCGGCTTCAGAGTAATTATTTATTATCCGGGTGATTCAGGGTATATCAATAAAACATCTTATACTGATACTATTTGGGCAAAAACAAATGAAGCCGGATCAGCAGTTGTTAAATTTTATCCTAAGAGAAATGTAACCGGTTACTTTAGTTACACTGTTATAGCTTTTGACGAAAAGGAAAGAGAAATTGAAGCTTCGGGTTCATTTTATGTTGGAGATGCAGACAATTATTATTATCAAAGAACTAATGCAGGTTTAGAGATATTAACAGATAAAGAAGCTTATGAAAAAGGAGATTCTTTAATAGCTTATGTTTTTCTTCAGGATCCTAACCAGGAACTTTTACTTACTTATGAGACTGATAAAATTATTTCCTATAAAAAGTTAAAGCCGGTAAAGAATAGTTTTGAGATAAGAGAAAAACTAACAGATAAGTTCGCACCAAGTTTTAATATTTCGATAAGTTTTATTAAAGACAGAATGTTATATCAAACAACAAAACTGATCGGCGTTCTTGCAAAAGATAAATTCTTAAATATTACACTTACCCCGTCTAAAGATACTTATAAACCCGGTGAACAAGCTGATTATGAAATCTCTGTAAAGGATTATCTCGGTAATCCGGTAAAAAACACTGAAGTTAGTTTTGGTATCATAGATGAAAGTATATATGCAATTAAAGAAGATGAAACACAGCCGATAGAAACATTTTTCTATTCTCCGCAGCGATATTTTATGTCAACTTCTAATTCACTGCAGTACGGTTACTTTAGTACTTACAGCAGAACAGCCACATATATTGATAAAAATTATTTTTCCTATAAAAAAGATGACAAAACTCATAAGGGAAGATTGTACGGAAAAATTATTATCAAGGGCGAAGAAAATATTCCGGATGGACTATTTGTGATACTTACAGGCGAAAAGTACTACTACACTACAAAAGCTGATTCGCTTGGTAATTATGATATAAGAAATATTGCAAAAGGTAATTACCAGTTATTTCTTTCTGCAGGATATGGCGGGATGCTCTTAATTGATGAGGTTAAAATCGATGGTGAAAAAAAATATAATATTACGATCAGTGAAGAACAAGAACAGCAGATTGAAGGGATGCTTACAGAAAATTATGGCGGCAGCCGGCATGAGAATGAAGCTACTGATGAACTGAGCAGAGATTCATTTGGAGAGTCTTTCGAGACTGCACCAAATTCTATGCTTGATAAAAAAGATACCCGTGATAAATCATCCTACATTCAGGCAGACATTCGTTCAAACTTTGTTGACGCATTAATATGGAAAGCACATGTTGTAACTGATGAAAACGGAAAAGCGAATGTTCAGTTTAAGATTCCGGATAATTTGACAACTTGGCGGACAACTGTTCGCGGCATTACAGAGCAAACTGATGTCGGACAAAACATAAATAAATTTATAAGCAGAAAAGATCTTCTTGTAAGAATGGAAACTCCGCGTTTTCTAAGACAAGATGATGAAGTTGTGATATCGACTATTGTACATAACTATCTATCATCAAAAAAGAAAACAAAAATTGAATTTAACTCCGACAAGCTGAAACTGTTAAGCTCAAAGATTAATAATAAAAATATTGAAGGGGAAAAATTTACAACTCAAAAAGTTTATGAAGTTGAAATTGATGCTAATTCTGAGTTAAGGATTGACTGGAAAGTTAAAGTAGATTTTCCGACCGGAGAAGCAGTATTAAGAGCTTCGGCACTTACTAATGAAGAATCGGATGCTATGGAAGTTAAAGTTCCTGTTTTACCGAATGGTGTTAAACTAGTTGAACCGATTGTTAAAAACTATACTAATGATAAGGTTAACGAAACATTTGATTTTAACTTTCCTGATAATATTGATCTGAGATCAGCTTCGCTTTCGTTTAGTGTAGCTCCGTCAATTACAGGCACAATCTTAAAATCCCTTGATGACCTTGCAGGTTATCCTTACGGTTGTGTTGAGCAGACAATGAGCAGATTCCTGCCCACTATAATTGTTTCAAACACATTTAAAGAAATTAAAGTTCCTTTAAAATCCAAAACAATTGAAGAACTTCCGGAATTTGTTGAAGCAGGTATAAAACGTCTCTATGATAATCAACATTCTGATGGCGGATGGGGATGGTGGACAAACGATCAGACTCAGCCATATATGACCGCTTATGTTATGTATGGATTAAGTCTTGCAAAAGAAGCACGGTATGATATAAACGATAATGTTTATCAGAGCGGATTAAATAATCTTAAAAATCAGATTATAAATGCAAAAGCAGATATTGATGAAACAACATTATCATATATGATTTACTCTTTAAGCACTGCTTTGAAAAATCAAAAATATGATAAAGAAAATTATCTTGAGATAATTAATATTCTTTTAAGAAAGGATCTGCAGTCTTATCCGCTCTCTTTGATTGCAATTACTTTAAAAAATATGAATGAAATAACAAAGGCAAAAGAGCTTGTTAAAAAACTTTATAAACAGGTTAATGAAGAAAGATCATTTGCATTTTGGAGCGGACAGGAATGGCATTACAACTGGCAGAATGATAACGTACAGGGAACAGCATTTGCAGTCAAAGCCATTCTTAATATTGAAGGAAATTCTGAATTAATAGAAAAAGCAGTAAGGTGGCTGATACAAAAAAGACAGGGATACTCCTGGCGGTCCACACAGGAAACTGCAGTTGTGCTGTTTGCATTAACAGATTATTTAAAAATTACAAAGGAACTGGATCCCGATTTTACAGCCAAAGTTTTTGTAAATGATAAAGAAGTTTATTCGGCAAAATTTGATAAAGATGCTTTATTTACTGAAGGAAAAACCATTAAGATTACAGATGATGCTAAAAAGATTTTAAGAAAAGGTAAGAATAAGATCCGGATAGAAAAATCAGGAAAAGGCGCATTGTATTTTTCCGGAGTGAATGAATACTTTACAACTGATCTTTCATCCGTTAAGAATGATAATGGTTTTAAGTTAAGAAGAGAATATTATGTTCTTGAAACCGGCAGCAAAGACGGGCGCATAATCTATTATAAGCAAGATTTTGATGGAACAGTTAAAAGCGGACAGGATATTTTTGTTAAAACATTTGTTGAATCGAAATCAGATAATCTTGATTATTTTATTCTTGAAGATATGCTTCCTTCGGGTTTTGAAGTCGTAAAAGAAATGGACAGGTATTTTATTGATGGCGAAAACAACTACAATACCTATTACGATTATTTTTATGATTATATGCCATGGCGCTGGCATTTTGCTGAAAGGGAATACCGTGATGAAAAAGTTGCATTCTTTGTAACTCAAAGTCAGAAAAAAATGGAATTCTCTTATATTATAAAAGCTCAGATTCCCGGTGAATACAAAATTATGCCGGCACAAGGTTATTTAATGTATTATCCTGAATTAAACGGGTTCAGTGATGTTATTGATATTTCAGTTGAAGATGTGGACTAGTTTTTAGATTAAGTTAAGATTAATGTGAGAGTGAGATTAAGAATGTAAGTGGTATTGTATAGTGGTTCTTAATCTCACTTTTAATATGATTTAATTTCTCATACTATTAAGCAAGTAATTGTTTGAATTTATACGTATAAAAATTATACTTTGTAAGAATGAAGCATATATGAATTCTTAAACTATCCCACTCTGTTGAATTCAGCTCAATTCCAAAATTTATTAAAAAAATAAAAATCCCGCTTAACCATTATTAAGCGGGATTAAACATGGAAGAAGTATTTCTGAATTTTTATTTCATCAGAATCATTTTTTGTGTTGCAGTAAAGTTACCTGATTTAATTGTGTATAAATAAACTCCCGAAGTTAAATCAGAGGCATTAAATTTTATTGTGTGTTTTCCTGCTTCCATATATTCATTAACAAGTGCTGTAACTTCAGAGCCGAGTATGTTATAAATTTTTAATGTTACATTATCTGACTTAGCAAGCGTAAATGAGATTTCTGTTTCAGGATTAAACGGATTCGGGAAATTCTGTTCAAGCGAATAGGATACCGGAACTTTGTAATCAACTTCAACTTCATTTGAGTAAGAGAATGTTCCGTCAAAATCCAATTGCTTAAGTCTGTAATATGTTTTTCCGTTAGTTATCTCATTATCAACAAAAGAATAATTATTGGCAGTTGTTGTTGTGCCTTTACCGTTAACAAATCCGATTTTTATCCATTCAGTATTCTGATTTCTGTTGTCTGGCTTCTTCTTTTGGATTTCAAATCCCGAATTATTTAATTCAGTTGCAGTGCGCCATTTTAAATCAACCTTTCCATCAATTACCTGTGCAGTAAAGGAAGTAAGTTCAACCGGAATAACTCCGTAATAAAAAATTCCGATATCATCAACATACCATCCGTCTCTGTTAACAGAAACATCAGATCGTAGTTCAAATCTAAGTTTAAACTGACTGCTTACATAAGGTGCCAGATTCATTTCTTCTTCAACCCAGGTGCTTTGGGTTCCGCTGTATAATGGCTGTCCGCCTGGCTGAAATGAGCCTGAACCCGGATGAGTATATTTTCCCTGCAGCGGAATCCATGTTGTGCCATTATTGGTTGATGCTTTAACCTGGCAATAATCCCAGCCGGATTCTGTTTCGTATTTTGTCCAGAATTTTAGTTTAGGATTGGCATACGTAGAAATATCAACAGCATTTTTTAATGTCATAGTTACCGTAGCATTGCTAACATAATTTCCGTTTTTACTATCTGTAAAAGATGTTGGAGCAGAATGATATGAAAGTGTAGTTGCTTCCCATTTTGGACTGGAAGCCGGTGAACTTGTAACATCCCATAATATTAGCGGATCATTTGTTGAGTCAGCAAATACAAACATCTGTGTACCAAGAATAAAACTTATTGTATCCTTCTTTACAACATTTCCGCTAAAACTTGAAGTAAGTAATAATTTTGCTTCAACATCAATCGGAGCTGCCGGAGATACAGAAAATGCAAGCGGATTTGTTAAAGCAGTTGTGCTTCTTGCTTCGATAGAATCAAATTGTGCTGTGGCTGATGTTATTGTTATATATGGACTGAGAGAAGTTAGTTCTAAATCAAGATCATAAGCTGCTGCAAGACCCATATTTTTAAAAACACTGTTCATAGAAATATTATCACCCGGATCGATAAATGGCTCGCTGTACCCGGGGTCAATCAACTGTACATAAGCTCCTGCAAGATGAGTTTGATAAATCATTGTACTAAGATTCTGTTGTGCAATCGGGAAAATCTCTGATTGATAAGGCCAAAAATCATCACCTATCTCAATAGTGTAACCGTAAGTTTTTCCTTTTAATGTCTGCTCTCCGTACATCCAGTCTCTTTCACTGCCATTAGAATTGTATCCTAAAAGCTGTCCGCCTGAACCATATTCATAACCGCTTTTGGAAGAGAGCAGTGCAGCAAATTCCCTGTATGTAAGTGAATCCGGAGTTTCCATATCAACATATCCCCAAGGATATAAAATATATTCGCCGTAAGAGTGCATAGTAAACTGTGTTTTATAATTTGCAAGTATAGCAAGATCTCTGATAGCCTGAACTTCCGGTTCAGAAAAAGCAAACGGACCTCGGTAAGTTTCATCGTCTGGATAAGGACTTGATCCTGAATTATCATAGCCCCACGCGTATCCGAAATTACGGTTAAGATCAACTCCATAATTTCCTCCGCTGCTGTTTCTTCTGTTCTTGCGCCACATTCCTCCTCCGCCAGGATATGTTGTCCGGTTATATTCGTATCCATCAGGATTGAAACAAGGCACACAATAAATTTCTCTGTTGTTTACAAGATATGTTGCTTCAGGATTTGTTCCGTAATTCTGTAACAAGTACCACATATAATACATCAGTGTTGCCATTGATTGAGGTTCGCGTGCATGAATTAATGCATCAAATCCGACAGAAGGTTCATTCTCGCTTACATTAGGATTATCGGATATTTTTACTGCCCATATTATTCTGCCTTCGTGGCTTGTACCGATAGAATATTTTTGAGTAATAAGATTGGGATAATTTGCATACATTGAATCAAGATTTGCTGCTATTTCAGCATAAGTATAATAACCGCCCATTGAACCAAAGCCAAAACCGTCAACATTAAACTCTTTCCTGCTGTCTGAAATAACATTCTGCATTTCTTTTTCATTAAGTTTTTGCATAGAGTTATAATAAAATCGCCAGTCTGCTATTAACACATCATAAGAAATTCCCAAAGAATTAATTGCAGCCAGTTCATTATCATTAACAAAGACAGCAAGATCATTTTCTTTACTTAGCTTAGAGCCTTCAAGACTAATTCCTGCTTCGGATAATCTGATAAAATCATTTGGAGCGGTAATATGAATATTTATCTTCTGATAATTCTGAGAAAAAATATTTATAGAAAGAAATAAAAAAATAAAAGTAATAATATATCTCATAGTGCAAGCTCCTTAAACAATAAAATATGTTATGTAAAAATACTTTTAAACTTTCAGAGTTTCACCTTCTGTTTTTGCAATAATTGCTGCTCCGCATGTATCGCTAAACACATTAACAGTAGTTCTGCACATATCAAGAGGTCTGTCAATTGCTAATATTAAACCAACACCTTCCAAAGGCAAACCAACCGCAGTAAGAACTATTGACATCATTACTAAACCTGCCATCGGTATTCCTGCAGCACCTATAGATGCAAGCAAAGCTGTTACGACTACTATCATTTGCTGAATAAAACCTAATTCAATTCCATAAGCCTGAGCTATAAACATTGCAGCAACGCATTCATAAAGTGCAGTGCCATCCATATTGACTGTTGCTCCAAGCGGCAGCACTAAGCTTGATATTTTATTTGATACACCGACATTATTTTCAACTGCTTCAATTGTTAATGGAAGAGTTGCTGAAGAAGATGATGTTGAAAACGCTGTTATAAGAGGCAGCGATAGTGCTTTAAAATGTAAAAAGGGATGAACTTTTCCGATAATTTTTAATAACAGCGGAAGTGTAATAAACATATGGATTGCAAGACTGCCGAGAACTGTAAGCATGTAAACTCCCAGATGTTCTAGCATTGAGATAAGTTTAGCTTTATCAGATGCCTGGTCAGCAACAATTCCTGTTACGATTCCCAATATTCCTATTGGTGCAAACTTTATAATAAATGATGTCAGCTTCATCATTACTTCAAAAACAGAATTGAAGAAGTTTATCAGAGGAGCTGAGTGTTGTTCTGAAACTCTTGGGATGAAAAATCCGAAAAGCAATGCAAAGAAGATTATTGCAAGCATATCGCCTTTAGCAAAAACATCAAAAAGGTTAGTCGGAACTATTCTCAGAATTATATCACCAAGCGAGCCTGTTGATGAAGTTAATTCGTGTACTTCCATCCTGAAACCAAGATCGGCACCGATGCCGGGACGAATAATATCAACCAGGATCAAACCGGTTATAATTGCTATTAGGCTTGTTGAAATATAGTATGTCATAGTTTTTACACCTAATCTGCCGAGACTATTTGAACTGCCAAGGTTAACCACTCCTGAAACAATTGATGAAAAAACCAAAGGAACGATTATCATCTTTAAGGCACGCAGAAAAATATCACCAAGCCACCTTACATATTCAGCAGAGTGGGGAAAAAGCAGTCCTGATAAAACCGCGATTATAAAAGCGATAAGAATTTGCCAATGAAGTTTTAATTTCAGCATAGCTATAAAATATTGTTTATAAATTTTAAATCTTAATCAAACTATTAAAGAATATTTTTTAATATTTCATCACAAACAGCATAACCTTTAGGAGTAAGCGTAATTTTTAATTGATCCAGTCTCAGATAATTTTTTTGCTGTAGCTTTACCAGGTATTGATAATTCTTAATAAACCATTCATCAGAAAATCTTTTTTTATACTCTTCTAAATTCAGCCCGGAACTTCTTAATGCAAGCATAACATATTCTTCATGCTGCTGGTCATTATCAAGCATTTCAAAATTCATTAGTGCATGATTCTTGTGATTAACTTCTTCAATATATTTTTTCAAACTCGTAAAATTCCACCATCTTTTATTACTAATAAATGAGTGCGCTGAAGGACCAAATCCTAAATAATCTCTGTACTGCCAATAAGCATTATTGTGTAAACACTGGTAACCGGGTTTGGCAAAGTTGGAAACTTCGTACTGAAGGAAACCCTTTGATGATAAATAATCAATTGTTGTTTCATAAAGATCTGCATCATAATCTTCATCCTGAATTGTAACTTTTCCATCAAGCACCATCTTATTAAGTATAGTTCCTTTTTCTAAAATAAGGCTGTAAGCAGAAAGATGTTTGACCGGAAGTTCAACAGCTATCGCAAGATTATTTTTCCATTTTTCTTTTGTTTGATCAGGCAGGTTAAAAATCAAATCAATGCTGATATTATCAAATCCGGCTTCTGCCGCATCATAAACTGTTTTAATTGCTGTTTGACTATCATGAATTCTGGTTAAAAATTTAAGTTCGTCTTCATTAAAAGATTGAATTCCAATACTTAATCGATTTATACCTGCATCTTTAAATGATTTTAATTTCACTTTATCAACAGTACCGGGATTGGTTTCCAAAGTAATTTCTGCACTTCTATCAACATTAAAATTATTATAGACGGTGTTTAATATTTCTGATATATAATCAGGCTTCATTAACGAAGGAGTTCCCCCTCCGAAGAAAACAGAAGAAATATTTCTATCAGAGCTGTAAGCAGAAGAGTAATAATTTATTTCATTCTTTAAAGCAGAAAGGAATGACTGAACATTATCAGTTGTGATAATCGAATAGAAATCACAATAAATACATTTGTGATCACAAAACGGAATGTGAATATAAATTGCTGTATTACTCAATATTTTATTTTTAATGATGAAATCTGTTTGAGATAACATCTTTAAATTATTTTTTAAATATTAAACTAAGGTTCGATTTTAAGTTCAGTTAAAAATTCAAGTTTACATTCCAGGTTATATGGCATTGATGATGCAGTAACACCTGACAGATCAAGTTTTGCAACAAAGCACTTATTTTCCTTTGGGTTTTTCAGATACATATTTAAATCATCAATTTCCTGCTGGGTAAGATCTATCTTCAGCGGATTGTTTTTGTAATTACCAGCAATAAATGTTGGAACAGTATATTTAAACAAAATTGTTGTACCGTCAGTCCGGTAAAGTGTAAGTGACAGGTTATTTCCTTGTAATCCCGAAGTAGAGTTAATTGTTATATACGCTGATGATATATACCGGATTTCCAGAAGATGCTCTTTGTTATTCTCATAATCTTCAAAATCGGATAAACAAAAATTTCTTTGAATTGATATATCTGAACCTGCGGCTGTTATATCGAAATTTGTATCCATAGCAAGAGTCAGATAAATATCATCAAAAGGATTGCAACTGTTTATTAACGACAGTGAAGACAAAGTAAATAAAATTATTAACAGCTTATAAAACTTTTTCATTTTTTACTCCTTAAAAATCTAATGAGAGACCGGTTGTAAATGTTGTCATTGTTGTAAGGTTTACATCTGCATTGACTACAAAGAATCCGAGTTTTAATGCAGCACCAAGTGTAAATCTGAAGTGGTTATCTCCGTCTATATCAACATTATGAATCTTGTTTGCAAACTGAGGATAAAGTCCATGCGGGTCTTCAAAATAGTATCCGAGATTTATTGAGGATGACTCATATTGTAAACCGCCGTATGCGATAAACATGCCGGCTAATGTTTTACTTGCATGTACATTAAATGCAATATTGTTGGAATTAATTTTAGTGTAATTTTCTGATTTATTACCGACATACTCAAAATAGAAATTGTTGTATAAAAACTGCACAGAAATATCAAGAGGCAAAAGCGGAATGTGACTGCTGATTTCGTGCTTTAATCCAAAACCAAATAAACCAACTTTAACTTCATCAAAACTTGATCTGGGAAAAAATCTTACCATTAACTCTGTATTAAACAAACTCCCGGAAAACTGGTAAATGCCCATTGGAACAGCCTTTAGTGAAAGACCTGCCGGATAAGTAAAGAAACCTTTACTGCTTAAAAAGTATCCGCTTCTGTTTCCAAATACTGTTGCTGTTGGTCCAACATCACTGATTCCTTCAATTTTCGGATTCGGGTTAAAAGTTTTCTGGTCGTCCGGAATTATAGTCCACAACCCGATGACACTAAACTTAAATCCGAAAATATTATCAACATCAGCACTGTAATAAGTACCTGAGTTTAAGTAAGTTCCGGTCCACGTTGAAAGAGGTGTGAGATAACCGGTTACTTCGTCAGGAGTCAGGCTGTTTAATTTTACACCAACCTGAGCAGTTGAAAGAGAAGGGAAAAAATAAATTAAAAGAAGAACCATTGATAAATATTTTATCATAACCAGTTACCTTTCTATCAGAATTTTATTTGTAAAATACGGAAATAATTTCTGTATAAGCAATTGTTATATTTATCTGTTTAAGATTAATTGTCTGGCGCTTTCAATACTTTCTTTTGTTAAAACTTCACCGCTTACAAGTTTAGCAACTTCATTTATTCTTTCCTTTTCATTAAGCAGTCTTATAGAACTTTCGGTGCGATTATCAATTTGTTTTTTCTCAACCGAGTAATGGAAATCAGCCATACCGGCGATCTGGGGAAGATGTGTTATGGCAATTATCTGATGAAAAGATGCAAGAGCACGCAAAGCTGCCCCGACTTTTTGAGCGATTCTTCCGCTTACACCGGTATCAATCTCATCAAATATCAACACAGGAAGTTTATCAGATTTAGCAAGAATGGTTTTTAAAGAAAGCATTATTCTGGATACCTCTCCGCCTGAAGCTACTTTTGCCAAAGGTTTAACGTCTTCTCCTGTATTTGTACTGATGTAAAATTCAACTTCATCAAAACCGGAATCAGAATAAAGATATTTTTTATTCTGAGCAGTGATAAACTCAGTACTGTTTTTATCTGCTTCTGTTCTGCCTATCTTTACTTTGAATGATGCATCTGAAATACCAAGCTGGGTTAGTGATTTAATTGCCTCAGTTTCAACTTTTGCAGCAGATTTTTTTCTTGATTCGGAAATTTTTTCAGCAGCTTCACCTGCAGATTTCTGCAGGGTTTTTATTGCATTACTGATTTTATTTATTGCTTCAGAAAAATTTTCAGCAAGCTCAAAATCTTCTCCGATCTTATTCCGGTGAGCGATAATATTTTCAATTGAGCCGCCGTATTTTTTCTTTAACATATTTAATGCACCAAGCCGTTCACGTTTATATTCTGTTTCTTTAGGATCAAGATCAATTTTTGATTTATATGCTCTTAATGAGTTTGCAAGCTCTTTAACTATTGTTAAAGCAGAGTCACACTCGCCCTCTTGTTCAAGAAATGATTTATCTATTCCGGAAAGTTGATTTAATTTATGTTTTATTTCTCCGAGCAGATCAATAACAGATGGATCGCCGTCATATAATTTTGTGTAAATTTCTTCAGTAAACTCTAACAGCTTTTCTGAGTTTTCAAGAATGTTAAGTTCATTTATAATTACTTCATCTTCGCCGATAGAAGGAGATACAGAATCAATCTCTTTAATTTTAAAGGCATAGATTTCCTTCTTTTCTTTAATTGATTCTTCTTTTGACTTCAAGTCTTTTAGTTCTTTTATTTTTCTTT
>JAVEUY010000015.1:0-17934 GCA_034005315.1 Ignavibacteriaceae bacterium
ATATTCAATAACATCTGAAGAATCTGGTCGGTAAAAAATTTGACGGGGATGCAACGAAAAATCAGAGGCTTGAATCATATACATTTATAAATGATGAAGCAGATCCGGCTTATCTACTCGGTAATATTGCCCATTTTATTTCAGACTCAAGAGCAATTAATGCATTGGAGTTTAAATTAACTGTTTTATTCGGAATTTAATTTTTCAGAAAATAAAAGAGGCTGCCGTTATTGGCAGCCTCTTTTTAAAATCTGATTGCTCAACTTTATATTATCCCGACACTAAATTTATTTACCCATCCTATTTTGCCATCATCAAGTCTTATCTTAATCCAGCCATCAACTTTATCATCAACTTTAATTTTTAATCCTTCGTGAATCAGGAATTCATCTTTTGAAGACTGATCAGGAGCAGATTTAACTATTAATTCTTTTGTTAAAACTATTCCATATTTTACATTAAATTCTTTATTAATCTTAACGGCAAGCAGAAGAACAGATATTAACAAAACAATAAAAATTCCAATTGCAGAAAAAACAGCAGTCCTTTGCTGAGTAATACTTTTTGAGAAAAAGTAAAATACAATTGCTGTTAAAAGCAGAATAAAAAATATATAAACCAAAACTGTCCATCCGGTAACAGAAAAGAAAGCAAGTAAACTTTCCCAGATATTAAATATAAAGAAAGGAGGCAGTGTATCTACTTTGTCTTTAAGATGCAGTTTTACAAGTTCAAGATTATGAAGAACATCTTCATCGCCAGGTGAAATTTCCAATGCTTTTTCATAATACAAGATTGCATATCCAACCTGACCCAATCTGTAATATGAATTTCCTAAATTATAAAACAGTGAAACACCTGTGTAACCATCTTCAATCAGCTTATTATATTCATCAATCGCAAGCTGATAGCGATTGTTTTTATAATATTCATTTGCAGTCCGCATTATAGATTCTGGATTTGCAAATAATACATTACACAAAATCACAGTAAGAATAAAAATATTTATCAGAATATTTTTCATCTTTACTTTGAGATATACCTTTCAATATTAATTACAATATCAGAAAAAGATTTATACATCTCATTCATTGCCTGTGAGGGATTTGTGCCTGGTGCGAATCTTAAGTATTCACATTTCTCTGCATTGGCTTTCATCTTCTGAACAAGTTCCGGATTGATATTTCTTTTTAATAACTCATCAACAGCTCTGTCAAGTGTAAACTCTGCTTTTGGTATATGAAATTTATCTTCAAGATATCCGAAAAGTGCCTGCGATATTTCCGAATAAAAAGATTCAACATTGTTCATTGCCAATAATTTTCTAGCATTCTTAAATCTCTTCTTTGCAACTTTTTCTGCTTTGGAGTATTGAAGCAATCTGATATTTCCGTGAAGTTTATCTTGTTTGCGTTTCCAGATAATCAAACCTGCTGCAATAAATATCGGAATTACAGATGCAAGCCAAAAACCAGGCTTAAACAATAACACTTCACCTTTTAAATGGACATCATCAGAATTAGTCTTAATAAAGCGTATATCACTATCAAGTTGTTTTACAGATTGCTGATTTGAATAAATATCCGCAGTGCTGCTTCCCTGCTCAATTTCCAAAATAAATTTTTGAGACTTAATTGATTTATAAGAATTAGTTTCAGGATTAAAATAAGAAAACTCAATCTCAGGTATTTCTCTTACTCCCGCTATTCTTGGGATTAACAGATACTCTGCGGTTTTACTTCCGCTTATAGTTCCGCTTCTTCTTATCTGCTCGTTGATTTTAGGATCATATTTTTCAACTCCGTTTGGCAATTCAAATTGCGGAAGTTCAAGCAGTTTAATATTTCCTGATCCTGTTATTTCAAACTTTAATGTAACCGGCTCGTTGGTTTTTGTTTTATGTTTATCAATAGAAGCTGTAAAATTATATTTTCCTACTGCACCTCTGAATGAATCAGGTTTATTGCTTTGAGGTAAAGGGATAACATCAATTTTAAGAGTATTTGATTTGGCCGGATACTGAACTATTTCTGATCTTCCGAAAGGATCTCCAAAAAAATCATCCCAAATGTTTTGAGGATTTTTTTTCTTCTGAATCTGGATAGGTATAGTAAGCTCAAGCGGTGTTACTTCCAGTTTGCCGGTTTGACTTGGAAATAATGCAACTCTTTTAAGCAATCCAACTTTATATTGTTTTCCGTTTATAACTTCTGTAGTAAAAGAAATATTACGTGCAGTTTCAAGTTCTTCAGCCCAGAATCCCTGATATTGCGGAAGTTTATCAACTGACATCTGAGCAGCGATAGTCAGTCTTGTATATAACTTATAAGTAACAGATACCTGTTCACCCTGATATACTTTATTCTTATCAATCGAAGCTCTGATAAATAAATTTTCAGCTATTTCCTGGTTAGATATTCCGGACTGTTTTTCATCTTTTGGTTTAGCTGAGCCTTTCACAACAGAAATTTTAATCGGGCTGGTTGTAAATGTTTGTCCATCATATTGAATAGATGCACTGCCAATAGTAAAAGTGCCGATAGTATTTGAAAGTATTACATAAGAAAGTGTCAGCGAAGATGAGGAAACACCATTTATAATCTGCATACTTGTAGATTGGTTCGGACCGGAAAGCACTTTGAAATTATTAAAAGACGGCGGACTAAAATTTTTCAGTGCGTTTAAATCTTTTCCCTCAAAAATAAAATTCAGTTGAAATCGTTCATTTTCAGCTACAGTATTATTATCTACAGTTGCTGTAAATGTTTGAGCAGCACTAAACTGAACAAGAGTAATAAATATTGTTAATAATAATCTGACAAACATTACCAGTCTTTATCTGTTTTTTTAACCTGCCCTGATTTTTTTCTTAACTGTTTTTGAAGATCTTTTTCATTGTTCTTTAATGCATCAAGAATTCTTTGAGCTTCATCTTTAGAAATTTTTACTTCTTTCGGCTGCTGTTGCTGTTGTTTTGTATTATCCTGCTTGCTTTCCTGATCCTTCGGCTGCTGCTGATCCTGTTTATTCTGATCTTTATTATTCTGATCCTGATTCTGATTCTGCTGCTGCTGATCTTGTTTGTTTTTTTCCTTATTATCTTTGTCGTTTTTGTTCTGCTGATCCTTATTTTGATTCTTTAATAATTCCAGCGCATAAGATAAATTATACTTTGTATCATCATCATTCGGATTATTCTTCAGGGCATTTTTGTATGCTTCAATACTTTGTTCTATCTTATTGGATTTTAACAATGAGTTGCCAATATTGTGAAAAACTTTTGCTCTGCTGTTATTGTCTTTTGCACTTTCCAAAGCACTCTGGAAAGACTTTACAGCATCTTCATATTTTTCCTGTTTATAGTATGTATCGCCAAGATTAAAATTTGCTTCAAAATTTTTAGGAGAATTTTCCACAACTTTTCTGAAATCTATTTCAGCGTCACTATACTTTTTTTCATCATATTTATCTATTCCTTTATTAAGAATACCGCGATTTGATTGTGCGATTCCGTAAAAGCTGATTAAAGAAAGTAAAACTAAAACTATTTTAATGTTAGAAGGATTCATGTTTACCTTGATTCAATTCCAAGTTTTTTGTTTAATCTGGTAAAAAACGGCGAACGTATATCTGTAATAAATAATTCTATTATTAAAAGCAAAATAGCCGGTATTAAAAAGTAATAAAATCTATCTTCGTAATCAGTAACTTTTTTTACCCCGAACTCTGCCCGGTCAAGAGCAGAAAGATCATCATAAATTTTATCAAGATAATCTTCATAATTATTGCCGCGATAATATTTACCATCGCCTTTATCAGCTATTTCTTTCAATATATTTTCATTCAGTTTTGTTAATATGGTCTGCCCCGAATTATCTTTTTTAAAACCTGTCTGATTCCCGCGATTATCATAAACCGGAATCGGAAGACCATCGGGTGAACCTAATCCTATCGTATAAATTTTAATGTCTCTTCCAATTGCTTTACTTATTGCATCATCTATATCACCTTCGTGATCTTCACCATCTGTAATAATAATTATTGCTTTATCAGTAGCTGCAGAATCAAATGATTGAACAGCCAGTTTTATTGCCGAAGCAATTGCAGTGCCCGGCTGCGGAACCGAATTAAAATCTACTGCCGATAAAAAAAGATTTGCGGCAGAGTAATCGATTGTTAATGGAAACTGGATATAAGCTTCGCCTGAAAAAACTATTAAACCAATTCTATCTCCTCTTAACTTCTGAATCAGATTTGAAATCTGGTATTTAGCTTTCTCTAATCTGTTTGGTTTAATATCTTCTGCAGCCATACTTCTCGAAACATCAAGCAAGATATATACATCTATTCCTGTTTGTTTTACTTCAGTCATTTTAGTACCAACCTGCGGTTTAGCAAAAGCAATTATAAGCAGGGAAAGAGCTATTAATATAATTGCAAATTTAAGTTTTGATTTCATACTGCTGAATGAATAAATAATAACTTTATGAATTTCTTTATCAGCAAATTTTTCAAGTAATCTTTTTCTTTTTCTATTGAACAAAATAAAAAGCACAATCAAAGCCGGAATAAGCCACAATGCAATCAAATATTCAGGATTAGCAAATCTAAACATTACGGCAGTTTCCTTAATATTGTTTTTGATGCAAACAGTTCAAGTATAAGCAGCGCAAAACCGATTAACATCCATGGAGCAAATAGTTCCTGTGCATTTCTGAAAGAAGTAATTTCAATTTTTGTTTTTTCCATCTTATCTATTCTCTCATAAATATCCTGTAAAGCTTTATTATTTGTAGCTCTGAAATATTCTCCGCCTGTAATATCAGCAATCTTTTTTAAGATAGCTTCATCAATTTCAACCGGAACCATCTGATATCTTGTACCAAACGGAGTTTGTACAGGATAAGGAGCTTCGCCGCGTGTACCAACTCCGATAGTGTATATCCTTATACCAAATGTGGAGGCAATTTCTGCTGCCGAGATAGGATCAACTTCACCGGAATTATTTACACCATCTGTAAGAAGAATTAAGACCTTGTTTTTTGCATCGCTGTCTTTAAGTCTGTTAATTCCATTTGTAATTCCGTTACCAATTGCAGTTCCGTCTTCAATCATGCCAGTTTTAATATCACTTAAAAGATTTCTTAACACTGAGTAATCAATTGTTAATGGACATTGTGTAAAAGCTTCTCTTGAAAATATAACCAATCCGATTCTGTCATTAGTTCTTCCCTGGATAAAACTATCAATAACTTTTTTTGCAGCTTCTAATCTGTTTGGTTTAAAATCTTCAGCAAGCATACTGCCTGAAATATCGAGCACGATTGATATATCAATTCCTTCTGCATTAACATTTTGTCCTGCTGTAAAATTTTGTGGTCTTGCAAGTGCAATAATCAAAACTGATAAAGCCGCCATTCTTAAAATAAAAGGTAAATGCCTTAGTTTAACACGAATGGTTGATGGAACTTTTTTAAATATATTAACAGATGAATAAGATATTGCAGATGTTTTTTTCTTACCCAGCCAGGAATACCAAAAGAAAAGCAGAGGTATAACCAGCAAAAAATATAAAACCCAGGAATAAGCGAATGTTACATTATTGAACATTTTCTTTCTCCATATTTTCGGCTTGCTCAAGTTTTGCTGTTTTAATTACAATACTTTTTGCCTGTTCCATCATTTCAAGATTAACTGTTTCCAGCGGAGTGAATTTAGCAAACTTTACAAGGTCTGCATTATTTAAAAACTCTTCTGTAATATCAGCAACTTTTATTCCCTGCCGGTGATGTTTTAGAAGGGCTAACGATTCTGCTGTAGTTTTTTCAAGTGCCGGTAAACCAAATTGTTTTTCAAAATATCCGCGTATAATTTCAGTAATCTTTGAGTGATACTCTTTAATAAATCCTTTTTGCCATAGTTGTTCTTTTTCAAGCTGCTCTAACTGTTTAAGAACTAATTGATGTACAGGAATCTGCGGTTCTTTTTTAACAATTTTTACTTCCTTATTCTTTCTGAAATATTTTCTCCAGATAAAGTAATAAACTGATATTGATAATACCAGCAATCCCAAAATAATGTAAATAAGAAAATAATAATTAAATAATCTGATCGGCGGTTTAATATCTTTTATATCTTCTTCAACAGATACATTAAATCTGTGCACATTAAAACTAACAGGATTTGATTCAATAAATTTTAAAGTAGTGTCATTTTCGGTACGATATTCTATTTTAATTGGATTAATAGTAACTGCTGCAGAATCAAAAAGTGAAAGGATTACCAGATACTTTACTGTTCTTTGAGTTTCAGATTCTTCTGCAACAGGTCCGTCAATTGATAACACATCAATATTTTTAAGTGTATCTCTGAAAAAGGGATTTATAATATGAACCTTTTTATCCATTGTAATTTCAAGTGAATATTTTATTTGATCACCAACAAGATAATCGCTTGAATCAGTTGCAGCTACTGCAGTAATCTCCTGTGCAAAAGAAGAATGTACAAGAACAAGAAATAAAAATATAAATGAAATCTTACTTACCATTTTCTTGCACGCCTTCTGAAAAACTTAACCAACGGTTTTATATAATCCGAACCGGCTGTTACTTCAATTTTATCCAGTCCGCTTTTAATAAAAACAGAGTTTCTGATTTTTTCATTTTCTCTGCGTTCAAGTGCAATTATTTTTCTTACTCTTCCGGAGCCGGTATCAATCCATCTTTCAGTTCCGGTTTCTGAATCAGTAAGTTTAATCAAACCTATATCTGGAATTTCTTTTTCGCGTTTATCATCAAGCACAATACCAATAAGATCGTGTTTGCGTCCTACTATTCTCAGGATTTTTTCATATCCCTCATCAATAAAATCAGATATAAGAAATGCAATTGACTTTTTCTTTATTGCATTGTGCATAAACTCAAGTGCACCTCGAAGATTTGTTGATTTTCCTTCAGGCTCAAATGATAATACTTCACGGATAATTCTTAAAACATGTTTTCTCCCTTTTCTCGGAGGAACAAATTTTTCAATCTTATCGGTAAATAAAATCAAGCCGACTTTATCATTGTTCTTTAAAGCGGAGAAAGCAAGAATAGCACTAAGCTCTGCAGCAATCCGTTGTTTAGTTTTGCTAACAGAGCCAAACATCAAAGAGCCGCTAAGATCAACCAAAAGAATAACAGTAAGCTCACGTTCTTCTTCAAAAATTTTTATATAAGGATGACCAAACCGCGCAGTAACATTCCAGTCAATATTTCTTATATCATCACCGAACTGATATTCACGCACTTCAGAGAACTCCATTCCGCGTCCTTTAAAAACAGAATGGTATTCACCTGAAAAAACCTGATTGACAAGTCCTTTTGTTCTTATTTCTATTTGTCTTACTTGTTTTACTAAATCTTTAGTAAGCATTAATGATCTTTACAATCTCTTTAAAAATTTTTTTACTAATCAATTACTTACTCTTCTTTCTTTTGAGGAAATGCAGAGTATTATGATTTTTAAGGTACAATAATCTTATTTAAAATATCCTGAATTACATTTTCACTTGTAATCTCTTCTGCTTCTGCTTCATAAGTAACAGCAATACGATGTCTTAAAACATCAAAGCATATTGCTCTTACGTCTTCAGGAATAACATAACCTCTTCGCTTAATGAATGCCATTGCTTTAGCACCAATTGCAAGATTAATAGTAGCACGCGGCGATGCTCCATAACTGATAAGATCTGCAAGATTATTTAATCCGAATTGTTTTGGATTACGGGTAGCAAATACAATATCCAGAATATATTTCTCAATTTTTTCATCAAGATAAACTTCATTAAGTAAATGTCTTGCTTTAAGTATTTCTTCCGGAGAGATAACAGGCTTTATCACTGTTTCAATCATTCCCATATTCTGCCGCATAATTGAAAGCTCTTCCCCTCTTTCAGGATAAGTGATTTTTACTTTAAGCATAAACCTGTCAACCTGTGCTTCAGGTAAAGGATATGTTCCTTCCTGCTCGATTGGATTTTGTGTAGCAAGAACTAAAAAAGGTTCTTCAAGTTTAAAAGTAGTCTCTCCAATTGTAACCTGTCTTTCCTGCATCGCTTCGAGAAGTGCACTTTGAACTTTTGCAGGTGCACGGTTAATTTCATCAGCAAGAATAAAATTTGAGAAGATCGGACCTTTGCGGATTAAAAAATTTCCGTCACGTTGATTATAAATTTGAGTTCCGATTAAATCTGCAGGAAGTAAATCGGGTGTAAATTGAATTCTCTGAAATTTAGCTTTCATTGCCTGTGCAAGAGTTTTTATTGCTAAGGTTTTTGCAAGACCCGGAACACCTTCCAATAAAACGTGTCCGTTTCCTAAAAGCCCTATTACAAGCCTTTCAACCATAGCTTTTTGACCGACAATTACTTTACTGATCTCTCCTATCAGCAAATCAATAAATGCACTTTCCTGTTTAATCTTTTCATTCAATGCAACTATATCCAACTGATTACCTCTTTAATTATTTAATTTTAAAAATCTGAATTTAATTTTGATTAGACGCTGGCAAACTTATAAATGTTGCGTTGTTTTTACAAGAAATCAGGTTTGCTTTAAAATACAAAAGGACGGCACAAAACCGTCCTTTATAATCTAAAAAGTAATATGCTTACTTAAGCAGAATCATCTTTTTTGTTTGCTGGAAGTTATCGGCTGACAACTTGTAAAAATATATTCCGCTTGACAGACCTGATGCATCAAACGTAACTTCATAACTTCCAACTGACTTTTCCTCATTTACAAGTGTTGTAATTTCCTTGCCTAAAACATTATATACTTTAAGTGTTACAAATCCAGATTTTGGTATTTGATATTTAATAGTTGTCGAAGGATTAAATGGATTCGGATAGTTTTGAGATAAGCTGTAAGTTTTAATTTCACCCGGAAGATCTTCAACATCTGTTGGTAAGTATAAGTAAAGAGTCCGGGAATTATTTTTCCAATAGGAGCCATACCAGTTTTGCCATACTTCTTCAATCAAATTATTATTCGAATCATAGGTATAAATATACTTCTTATAATTATTCAAATATGAACCATCCAAGGTTTTCCATATCTTTTCAATTAAACTACTATTTGAATCATAAGCATAAGTATACTCTTCAAAATCTTGCCAATCAGAATTATTCCATTTTTGGTGTATCTCTTCAATCAAATTCTTATATGAATCATAGGTAAAAGTATACTTAAAAACATTATGTGCCCAACTAGAACTAGGATTATCCCAGCCTAGTTCTATCCATTCAATTAAATTATTATTTGAATCATAGGTATAAATAATTCTGCTATAATTTGCCCAGCTAGAATCTGACCAGTTTTGCTGCATAAATTCAGTTAAATTACTGTTTGAATCATAAGTATAGGAATACTTGTAAACATTTTTCCATTGAGCACTATCAGCGATTTGCTGTATCCATTCAATTAAATTATTATTTGAATCATAAGCAGAAATAATATTCTGAGTATTCACCCAGTTAGAACCATTCCATATTTGATATAAAAACGTAAGCTGATTATTATTTGAATTATATGTATAAGTATTCTTCGAAGCATTTATCCAGCTAAAGCCATCCCAGTGTTGCAATATACTTTCAATTAAGTTATTATTTGAATTATTGGTATACGTATACTTATCACCATTTTCCCAATTAGAATTAAACCATCTTATCACTATTTGTTCAATTAAATTATCATTTAAATCATAGGTGTAAATATACTTCCTATAATTTCCCCAATCGGAACCATCCCAGAGTTCTGCTATCTTTTCAATTAAAAGGGATCCATTATCAAGCACATTTTTATTAATTACTGTTCTGATATCCGAATTACTGGAATCTTTTATTTGTAAACCTTCTTTTAAATGTTCATAAGGTTGTGTGTTGTAATTGATTCTTTCCTTAAGTTGTTTTTCATAAAAGAATTGATATCTACTGTTTGTTTGAGAGAATATTTGTAATGAAAGAAAAAATATGACGACAACTAAAATCGCAGAGAAAGTTTTCATAGACCGCCTCCTTAATTAAGAATAATATGGTTATTTTTAAAACTTCTGCTTCGTGTGGGTATTGGAAATGCAGAGTATAATATGCTAAGTCGTGAAAACTTCCTTGCTCTCGCGAAGTTGAAAAGTTCTAAACAAAATTAAAAATAATTTTTTCTTAATGTCAAGAATAATCGATTTAATTTTTATATAAATAATATTAGTCTAAAATAAATGAACTCTCTCTAAATCTCTCTCTTAAAAAGAGAGAGACTCTTTAAGATATAAATAGTTACCTACAGTAAAATTAAGACTCTGTTTTATTAATGTTTTTTCAAAAATTTGTTTTGTTTTAAAAATAAAAAGGACGGCAAAAACCGTCCTTTTTTTAAGTTTGTTTGTTACAAGTTACTTGATTAGTATCATCTTCTTAGTAGAAGTAAAAGCAGGAGTTTCTATTCTGTAGAAATAAATTCCAGTCGAAAGTTTACTTGCATTAAAGTTTACTTCGTGATTTCCTGCAGCTAATTCGCCGTTTACTAAAGATGCAACTTCCTGTCCGATGCTGTTAAATATTTTTAAGCTAACATTTGTTTGTTCAGGAATACTGAATCTTATAGCTGTACTCGGGTTAAATGGGTTTGGATAGTTTTGTTCCAAAGAATACTGCCTTGCTAAACCTGGTAATTCTGAAACACTGGTTACCAAATGCTCACCATCGAAATATACGTTGCTCGTATAATTCCCGGTACTCAAACCTGTATATAATAATGCAGAGGATTTTGAACCAGATTGATTATAAATCGCAACAACCGGTGCATTATAAGGAGAAGATTTAAATTCATTTACTTTATGAATTCTTGTACCAAGGCTTCCTGGCTGACCTCTTCTTATCACTATAGAATCGCTGTCCATTTTTTGGTAAGCTGCAACTATGTAACCACTTGAAGTTGCATTGCTATCCGAACTAATTGAAACATAAGAAATATTGCTTTCTTCTGATAAGCCTAATGAAGAATTTAGGGTCCAATTTGCTCCGCCATCCATACTCCTGCTGTAATTTGCTATCCCATTTCTAATATATGCAACTATAATTTTTTTGGGAAGTGAAGCATCATCTTGAACAATTGTTAAATCAGGTTTTTTATATTCATCAGCAACATCACTGATTGAATATCTATTAAAACCAGTAGATGGAGCCCATGGGGTTGCAATAACTCTCAATTGTGACTTACTTGAAGTAAATCTTCTCTCAACAGCAATATAAACAGAGTCCACTGCCTCATTTTTAAAATCTGCAGATGGAAACCAATCTCCCCAGGTCGGATATCCATCAACTATTGACGTGGTAACAAATGAATCGCCCCAATTTGAGGTTCTTGCCAACCTTAAAGATATGCCCTGTGTATTATCATTTGAATACTCACCACAAACAACTCCAAAATATGTTGCTGAACTCCAATACTGCCCATCACTAACTGCAGATGGATAAAGCAACTTATTACCAGCACTTGGACTCAAAATAGCCTGTCCACCTGTCCAATTTGCACCATCCGTACGAACAGATACAAATCCTATTTGGGCATTATTAAAATCAGAATTATCTGACCTTGAATAGAAAACTAAAATTCTTGTTGAATCCGGATTACTATATGGATTTTGTACAGTTATCGAAACTTGTCCAAAATATCTTGTCGTACTTGTTATACTTGATACATTGCTCCAGTTTCCTCCGCCATTTGTAGATTTAACAATCTGAATGTTACCAGTTAAACCGGTTTCAGATCTCTTGATAAATGCTGCGTAAAGATTACCGTCTTCACCAGTCTTCATATCAATTCTTCTGTGGTCAGAGCCTACTTCACCGATATCTCCGCTATATACCAGAACATCATTTCCAAGCCATTCCGGCTGATAAAATGCTCCGTCGGATGCTCCTAACGGATAATCACGTTCTTCAGGATTTTGTTCAGATATCCGATCTTTATAGAATTCATTGAACCTCATTCTTAAAAGATCTTCTTGTTCTTTATTCCCGGATTCTATTGCTTGTTTAAGTTCAAGATCTATCTGCGATATTTCGGAAACGTCAACAATTTTATGTGAAGGATAATGTTTTTCAATTTCCGGCACTGTAAATCCATTCATTTTAACTCCCCCGTCCTGAGCTATAGTATAATTGTATTGTACTATTACCATAAGAATTATTATGAATAAGTATAATATTTTTTTCATTATGTAACCTTTATTAGTTATTGGATATATTTAGTTAGTTAGTTTAATTAATTTTTAAAATCATTATTGTAATTGATGGTATCTTTTCAATAACAAGCAAATAATTCAACTGATTATTTTTTAATAAATCATAATTCTCAAATGTTTTCACGAACCAGACACATCATTTCTATTCTTGGGTTTAGCCGGATTATTCTTTTGTTATTGTTTATCAGTGCTACAATATCGCCATTACTGTGCCAAAACAAACAATATATTATAGTCTCAAACATTGCATCCTATGGAAAATCTGACCGAAATAAAATTGAATTTTTTACAACTTTACTTAAAAGAGAAAAAAACGTTAACACTATTCTGTCATTAGGTAATGTGGAATCAGCAAATTCTTTGGATGAATTAAGACAACTAACTTCGTTTATATCTGAAAATAATCTTAATGTAAAAATAATTGCGGGCTACAATGATTATTCAAACAGCATCCTCAGCCAATATCTGATTAGCCAGGAAACTGATGGACAAAATTTCTTCATTCAGGATAATGATGATTACTTTTTCGGTTTTAACTCCGTAATACCTTTTATAAAGTATGCCGGATATGTTAATATTGAAACGCTTAATTTGTTAGATGAAGAAATCAAATCTATAAAAGGAAAACTTCTGTATTCCTTTTCCAATTTACCTTTAGAGAAGATTATTAATAACTCCCAGCTCATTTCAAGAGTTAAGAGTAACAGAATGATTTATTTTTACCCGGAGGAAAATAAATTTTTTATTAAGAATGACAAGATTCTGGAAATTGGATTACCGGGAATTGATAAAAATAATAAACCAATCTACCATCTTATTGAAAATAAAAATGATTCAATCTTTGTAATCAAAAAGTATTTTGATAATGATAATACTGAAATTCAGTTTTCTGAATCGTTAAATAAATTAAAATTTATATCAGAGTTATCTGAGTCAGATAAAAAAACCGGCAAAACTGAAAATCATTATCAACTTATCAGGCAAATAAATTATAACTATACATCAACAACAGATCTTATTGCAGCGGATAATCGTATTTATATTACGCTTGATAATGGATTACTTTATCTGATTGATTTTAACGGTAAAGAAAAATTTGTTTCAGAGATATTCGGAGAAATAAAAACAAATCCTGTTTTGTATAGAGACCTTTTTCTTCTTGCAACAACCGGCGGTGACCTATATTCATTAAACTCAAACAACGGTGATGTTATCCAGGTTGCAGGGATTGGTGAAAATATAACCTCTGATTTAACAGTAGTTGATTTAGACAGAACAATTAAAAGCGTTGTGTTCGGAACTGCAGAAGGAAATATTCTTTCTTATGATGCTTTCACATTTGAAATACTCTGGAACAAAAATTTATCAGATAAACCAATCATATCAAAAGCAGTATATGAAAATGATAAAATAATTTTTATTGATGCTTCTTTTTCTGTTTATTGTGTTATTGCAAAATCAGGAGTTTTGATCTGGAAGTATTCACAAAAATCTAACGATAATCCTGCTTACGATTTCCCGATAATTAATGAATCAAAAGTTTTTATTTTATCACCTGAAGGTAATGTTATCGTTTTAGACTTACTGCAAGGTAAAAAAATCTGGTCTGCTGATATAAAAACAGATATTAATAAATTGTATATCAACAATACCAAATCGCATATTTTTGCACTTAATAGTTTTGGAAAGTTGTTTGCAGTCTCAACAAAAAACGGAAAAACTGATTACAGCGTAGAACTGAATAAATCCAATATCTTTTCTTTTGAAATTATTGAATCAGATAATGATATTATTATTGGTTTATCCGATGGCTCTCTTTATAGAATTGCAGATGATAAAAATATTAAACAAATAATCGAACCGGCTTTTTCACCAATAACAGGTTTGGTTAAACTAAATCAGAATAATATTGCAGTTAAAACTATTGAGTGCAATTTAAGCATCATAAAAATTACGGATTAAAATGAAGCAGCGGTTTAAAGGAATTATTTTCGATGTTGATGGAACATTAACATATACTAATCAACTTATTTTTGATTCATTCAATCATATCACAAATAAATATCTTGGTAAATCTTTTTCTGATGAAGAGATAATTGCATTTTTCGGACCTACTGAAGAGGTAATCCTGAAAGAAATGTGTAAAGATGAATATGAAACAGCAAGAGATGATTATTACAAATATTATAAAGACAATCACACAATCGCTCAGCTTTATGAAGGTATAAAACCATTAATTATTGAAATAAAAAATTCCGGAATACTTCTTTCGGTTTTTACAGGCAAAGGAAGAACATCAGCACTGATTACACTCGATGAACTTGGTATGACTAAATATTTTGATATGATTGTAAGCGGTGATGATGTTGAAAATCATAAACCTTCACCTGAAGGAATAATTAAGTTTCTTGATAAGTATAAACTCAATCCTGCTGAAGTTTTAATGATTGGTGATGCGCCCGTAGATATTATTGCAGCAAAAGAAGCCGGAGTTGAAATCGCATCTGTTGTGTGGGATAGTTATGAAGAAGAAAAAGTAAGACAACTAAACAGTAAAAATATTTTCCATTCAGTTGATGAACTGAGGAATTTTATTTTTGAATAAATAGTAAATAATTGCCTTAGTCATCCTATCTACCAAAGCGAATCGTTTCAGAATCACACTCTCTGAAAATTTTCCTAATTCAAAATAATAGTGAAGTTGAAAAAGGTTCAGCTTAATGAAGTAATTAAAAATGCAGCAACATACTTTATTATCAGCGTAACACAGAAATAAAATTAACGATCTTATTATCTTTTTTATAAATTACAACACTATCAACACTAACATAACTTATCCGTGGTGAGGTATTTACTCCTGTAATAGAATTACTCTTATTCAGTATTTTCGAATTCTTATTTATCAACGAATACCAAACATAAAAAGTATCAGAGATCTGTTTTATATCTTTCACCGTCACAGGATGTTCATCATAACTGCCAAAAGAAACAAATAATTTTATTTGAACAGTATCATTATTATTTGCCTCAAATGAATACGGAACATTTTCCTTCTGAAGATGATTTCTCCACTGTTCCAGAAGTATATTAACCGTATCAGAACTACTGAATATATTAATTGAATCATTAAAAGTACCGGTATAATACGTTCCCAAACCATCATCATCTTCCGAACTGCAATAACTGAAAACCAGGACAACAGCTAATAACAAAAATATTTTACTTATTGTTTTCATTTCTAAACTCTTCATCCGTTATTTCCTGAGTGTCTTCTTACCAAATTGTGGTAGTTACAAGTTCTATTCTTTTTATTTCATTTTCATTTTTAATTAGTAGCTTGAAGTTTATTTTATCAATGTCAACTTTGCTGCCGTCATTGTAGCCATTTGAGCCATTCACTTTGTTTAACGGAAAGTATATGTACCCATTTACACTTTGATTAGGGAAAACAGTATTTTTTCTTAAAACGCCTGAATTAAAACTATTCCTAAATAAGTTATACCAATTTGCAGTATTCCACAAATCATAACCAGTTCTTCGTATTATTGCATCTCTTTTTTCTTTTTCATCGTGAATCTTATAAACTGTACCAGAATATCCTTCTACTGTAGTGCCTTCAGTACTTATTGCTTCTAAAGCGCCGCCAATGGTTATTAATATCTGTTCCATTGCTTCTCTTTCTTCAATTGCTGATAAAATTTTAGTAGGCGATTCAGCTGTATATTTTGAGAATAATTTACCTTTTCTCTCTGCCTCAATGCTTATTAAATTATACGGCTCTAGCGTATAAATGGAATTTGATGTGTTTTCATATAATAACCAGACACGCAGGTAAGGTTTTCCAAATAAATCTATTTCATCAGCCGAAAAAAGAATGAACGATGAATCAGCAGTATATGAACCAATGGGCATCCCATTTGAATAGTAAATAAAAATTTCATCGGTAGGTGAAGGCTCATATATGAGATATTTATTGCCCGAACAACTGGATAATAACAACGATAGAACTATCAGAAATATTAACTTTTTCATTTTTACACCTTTTTATATAAATGAAATAACTATCGCTTATTCTGCATAAAATTACGAATTAAAAAATCTATTCCTCAAGAAATAAACAAATATGCCTGCAATTACATATCTGTGTTTCTTTTATTTTAAGTCTACTAAATTTTAATTTCTTATTATCATTATTAAATAACAATATTTTAGTTATCAGAATATTTATATGAATTAACAATTTCTGAATGTTGTAAAATATTTCCAGCACCTGATCATAAAGTCAGTCCCCTGCTGAACAAAAAGAAAAAAGGGGTAAGTAATTAAAGAACTATCAATTGTAATTGTAATATCTGATTCTAATTTAAAACCAATAAGAGTAAGCTTAAAATTTCAAAAGGAATTTTTGCAACAACCCATTGCATTATAAATTAAGTAACAAATTCAGTTTAAGCTAAGATCATTGCTTAATAATAAAAGATATATATCAATTTTTGTTCCGATATTTATGTTTTGAATTTTTGTAATGAAGTTATACTTTTAAAAAAATCTGTCCAGTTTATTATTTCATCAGCTAAAAAAAATATACAGTATTATCAGATATGAAAGATATTCTTTTTTATTATTCTTCAAGATCTTCTACTATATAATATATCAAAACCGGGTAACAGAAAATTTCAAAAGCTTTCTATAAGAAGTATATCAAACAAACGGGCAAGAATCTTCTGATGAAGTGTGAGATTTATATTTATACATAAATAGCAATCAATCAGTTATAACAAATCCTATTGGTAAAGTTTCTTTATATCTGAAATCTACGAAGAAAGCAGAATGTTTTACATAAGCCTGATAATTTCCAGCCTGCAATATTATTTTAGGTGCTCTGACAGGCGTGTTTGGTGCTATCCAGTTAAAATGATAGGTCCCATTATTTTTTATTGTATCGGACAAGATAACTTGGGGGAAAATGTAACCATCAACAGAAGTTGCAATAATCGAATCATTCTGATGAATTTCAAATATAACCGGTCACCGGTATAATAATAAATAAGATCTTTACCGCTGTTATTAGTGAGTTCAAATCTCATTTCAAAATCATCTCCTGATTTAAAAATGTTTTTCTGACTTAAATTTGATTATACTTAAAACAGAGTCAACAAAAACAACTATACAAGAACACTTTATTAAAATTCAAAAATAAAAAGAGCAATCTAAAACCTAAAGACCCTAGTTTTACTTGGCGGTCGGGTTGATTGGCTTAATATTTCCAATAAATAAAAAGTTAAATTTGTTATCATCAACAACATTTACTTTAGGAGGTATCAAATGTTTTACACAGGAATCGATCTTCATAAATTTATGTCTTACTTAACTGTGTTGAGCCGGAGCACTATTAATTTTGTTTGCCTATGGACTTTTTACTTATTAAAGATGTTAGGCTGTATTTTTAATTTTTTGATAATATCTTTTAAACCAAGTTTTGCTTACTCTGTCCCACTCTTTTTTCAATATTTTTTGTGAAAGTAAAATAATACCACTCGTTAGTGTTGAAATATTTTCTTTAACTTTATTTCTATCTCGTATATCAAAACTATTACTTGAAACCTCTATAAAATCGCCGATTTTTTCATTTAACTCTGAATGTAAATC
>JAVEUY010000329.1:0-3755 GCA_034005315.1 Ignavibacteriaceae bacterium
CAAGGTTGCGCTCTACCAACTGAGCTATTCCCGCAATTAAACTGAACAAACAATCAAAAAACGTGGGCGAAATATAATATTACACAAGTTATCTTGCAATATTATAAAAAAAGAGCCGCTAAGTGCGGCTCTTTTGAGTAATTCAATTTTTAATTACTTCATCAACATCATTTTAATAGCACTAACAGCATATGATGTTTCAAGTTTACAGATATAAATTCCACTAGGTAATGATGCAGCATCAAAAGCAGCATTAAAAGTTCCGGAAGTCATGTATTCATTCTTTAATACAGAAACTTCTTCGCCTAACATATTATAAACTGCTAATTTAACCATTGAAGGTTCAGTAACAGAGTATTTAATATTTGTTGTTGGGTTAAACGGATTTGGATAATTCTGTTCAATTCCAAATACAGTCGGTGCATTTACTTCAACAAAGATTTCATTACTGTATTCATAATTTCCGCTAAAATCAACTTGTTTTAGTCTGTAGTAATAATTTCCATCTACTAAATCAACATCTGTATATGAATACTGTGTTCTGTTTGTAGTTGTTCCGGCACCTTTAACTATTCCAATTGTAACAAACTGATCATCAGCAAATTTTCTCTGAACTTCAAATCCATTATTATTCAATTCAGATTCAGTTGTCCAGTTAAGAGTAACTGTGTTTTTATTAACATTAGCTACAAAAGCTGAAAGTTCAACAGGAACAATATAAAGGTCTTCTACTTTATAGTCGTCAATAAACATTTGGCAGTTAGCATTGTCTCCAAAGAAATCGCTTGCATGCAAAGTTTTTTGTATTGCTGTACCACTTGCACCAAGTGACCATTGCCAGCTAAGAACTGAAGTTCCATTAATTGTTATTATACCAAGGTCAGCATCCAGATCTACATTAACTTCTACCGGGAACCAGGTTGCAATTGGCCAAGAAAAAGTAACTGCTGTACTTGATCCGCCAAACATTCTGCCGGTACCGCCAACATCAAAATAGCATTCCATAGCCCATTGACTAGTACTTCCAAAGACAGCCAGTGTATTGAAATAACCTGCTTTGCCAGCCGGAATATAAGCGAAGAAACTTATTTTATAATTTCCTGTTGTATATGGTGTTGCACCGAAAGTCTTTACCAGGTCATTGTCTGGTATTATCACTACTGAATTTGGGGAACTATTGGAAAATGCATTAGAAACTAATGGATCTTCGCCAGCACCGCCATCCCAGGTTTGCCAGAATGATGGATTTTGAGAAACTAAACCTGTTCCAGCAGTATATGAATCGAAGTTATCAGCAAATAGTATTGTTGATGGAGCCGGAGAATCTTCTACAACACCACGGATATTCCAATTGTAATTCAATCCAAAACCAGATAAATGTTCCCAAACTCCGGTATCATTAACCCAATCTCCATCCGGATTATTCGGACCATTATCACATCCCAAAGGATAGTTTGCACCAGTTGCATCAGCAACTTCCAGGCAAATCCATAAATCATTTCCGGTAATCGAAATATAATCGGTCAATTCAATTTCATTCCATCCTGGAAATGTTAAAGAGGCTATATTCAAAGGTTGATCTAATAAAAGTGCACCGGGAGCAGTTGATGTTCCGGCATCATAAATCTTTATTGTTAAACCAGTTGCAGCCTGATAATAATAAAACTGGAAAAATTGTAGTTCACCGCCTGTTAAAGGTCCTAAAACAGCAGGTGTAAATCTTGCACCAGCAATGAACGTAGTTCCTCCATCACCAATTGCCGAGTTATTATCACCATCATAATGAATTGTTACAAGAGCATCGGTTACATTTGGGGAACCGCCAGGAGTTGTGTTCTGCAAAACTGAAAAATTTTGCGAAAAAGTAAATGAAGCCAGAAGAATTACCAGAAGAAGTGTATTTAACTTATTCATAAGTACTCCATAATTTGATTGAATGATATAGTTAATTAAATAGATTGAAATAGTTTCTTTTAAAAATGTGCAAATTATTTCTAATTCCTTAGTGATATTAAATAATTTATTAATAAAGTTCAATAATTTTTATTTATTATTTTCTTACTCCATGAATAAAGCCACGATACGGCAAGGAATGCTGAACCGTAATAAAAGCCTGAGGATCTATAGATTCAATTAGAGAAATAACCTTCTTCTGATTTTTTCTTTGGACAATAACAATTAATAATGAAACATCACCCGATACGCCGGTTGCAGGCAGTTCAGTAACTCCATATTTTTCTTTCCGTAAAATCTCTGCAATCTTTTCAGATGCAACTCTGGATATTATATTTAATTGTGCAAATCCTAATCCTATTTTTTGTTCGATAGTGATACCAAGAATATTTCCAAGACCAAATCCAATTGAATAACCAAAAAGATTTAAAACCTGATCAAGATTTTGAAATATGTATCTGATTGCAAAAACCCAAATTAAAACTTCTAAAGTACCGGCAAGTCCGGCTAAGTACTTTCTGCCCTGAACAACAAGAATGGTACGCATTGTACCAATTGACACATCGCAGATACGCATCAGCATTATGAGAAGCGCACCAAAAATTGATTCTAACATTATACCTGTATTATTATTATTGTATTAAGTTACTTTTACAAAATATTTTATCTTTGTCTTATAAATCTAAAAAAACTTGGTTAAAATGTTTAGAGTTCAACGCGAAGAATTAGTTGATGAATTAACAAAGAAAGGCATTTCTGATTTAGCAGTTATAAAAGCGATGGGAAATGTTGAAAGAGAAAAGTTTATCCCTGCAACTTTGCGGCATTTGGCTTATAAAGATGTAGCTTTACCAATAGGCTACGAACAGACTATTTCTCAGCCATATACAGTAGCATATATGACACAATTATTAAATATCAAAAAAACCGGTTTGAAGATATTGGAAATCGGAACCGGTTCAGGTTATCAGGCTGCAATATTAAACGAAATGGGATGTGATGTTTATAGTATAGAAAGAAATCTGGACTTACATCATATGGCTACTAAACTTTTTGATAAGCTTGGAATCAGAGTTCATGCAAAATACGGAGATGGTACAATCGGCTGGGCGGAGTTTGCGCCTTTTGATGGAATTATTGTAACAGCAGGTTCACCAACGGTTCCAAAAAAATTAAAAGATCAATTAATTGTTGGTGGAAGGATGGTTATTCCGGTTGGTGATCGTATATCACAAAAGCTTTATCTGTTAATAAAAAAATCTGATACTGAATTTGATTCTGAAGTTATTCCTGAATTTACTTTTGTTCCTTTAATAGGAAGAGAAGGTTGGAAAATGTAATTGTAATAGTTGGACCGACAGGTTCGGGAAAAACTAAATTAAGTTTAATGCTTGCTGAATTACTGAACTCGGAAATAATTTCAGCGGACAGCAGACAGATTTTTAAATTTCTTGATATTGGAACAGCCAAACCAACTAAAGAAGAATTAAAAAAAGTAAAACATCATCTGATTGATAAAATAAATCCCGATCAGGATTATAATGCCAGTAAGTTTGCAGCAGATGCTGAGCAAATAATAAAAAAAATATTTGCACAAAAGAAAATTCCAATTGTAGTTGGCGGATCAGGATTATATATTAAAGCTTTGATTGATGGTATTTCAGAATCTGCTGACACAAATCCTGAATTGAGGGAAGAATTACTTGCACTTAGAAAAAAAATGGGGAATGAATACATATACAGTGAACTTGAAAAATTTGATAAAGTAAGCTCTGAAAAAATTCTTCCACAAAACTTGAAAA
>JAVEUY010000330.1:0-3736 GCA_034005315.1 Ignavibacteriaceae bacterium
CATAGGTATATTCAGGGTTTTGAACTGTTGATGTTATACCATCACCCAAGTTCCATACATAAGTTAAATTTTGCCCATTCGATTTATTGGAGAAATTAACTTTTCTTGTGGTTAAATTTGCTGAATAAATAAAGTCAGCATTAACATCATTGCCTGGACTACCTATTAATAGGATTTTTTCTTCGTAATCCATACAGCCATTAGTTGCATTAAAGGTATTCAAACTGACAGTATAATACCCCGGTGCCGTATATGCATGATGCGGATTTGCTCCAATCCAATAACTTCCATCTCCGAATAACCAATAGAATGATGTTTCAGTACCTACGGTTTGGTTCGAAAAATAAACCTCATTGGTTGTTGAATCAATATAAAACGTAAAGTCTGCATTACAATTTACTGTTCCAATTTGAACATCTTTAGTTATATAATCCATGCATAATCCCGAATTATCTGTCACAGTGAGGGATACGGAGTACAAGCCTCCTGAAGAGTATATATTAACAGGATCTTTTAAGGTTGAGAAGTTTCCATCATTGAAATACCAAAAGTATGTTCCGATATTACCTATCGACTTATTAGTAAACTTAACTTCATTAGTAGAAATATTTGTAATAGTATAGTTAAAATCAGCTTTACAATCTGCAGTACCGATTTGTAAAAAATCGGCATAATAATCGGTACAACCGTTATTGGTATCTCTAACAGCAAGGCTTACCAAATAGAAACCACTGTTTTCAAAGGTGTGTACAGGGTTTCTTTGGGTTGATGTTTTTCCATTACCAAAATCCCAGAACCATTTATGTGCTGTTCCCATGGTTTTATCAGAGAATGTAACTTGTTTTGTTGTTGGATTGATAAAATACCCAAATTCAGCATTCAAGTTACAGGTAATTGCTCCTACTTGTATCGTTTGACAATATTCAGATCTTTCTCCGGATGCAGAGCTATAAACAGTAAGACATACATTATACAATCCAGGAACACTGTAGGAATGTGTCACGTCCTTACCCGACATAAAAGTACCATCTCCAAATGTCCAGTACCAGTTTGTAATTTCTCCTGATGATTTGTCAACAAAACTTACATCATTTGCCGAATCTACCATGTAAGTGAAATCAGCTTTTATTGAGACTAATGTTGTGTCTGTGATTACTACTATTGTTTTGCAGATGTCTGAAAATGCACCCGTATTAAAATTGAATACTGATAAGCAAACATTGTATTCGCCAGATTGACTAAAGGTATGTTGTATTTGAGGAATAGTGTCCCAATATCCATCACCAAAGTCCCAATACCAGTTTGTTGGTGTACCAGCTGATATGTCGGCAAAGCTAACACTTCCGTTTATTGGGTTGATATAATAATTAAAATCTGCTGTTAATTGCGGAGACCCAATGGTAACATTCCTGCAAATTTCAGACATACAATTGCTATTTGTGTCTTTTGCAACAAGGCATACTTTATATGTAGCTTCTCTTGAATAAGTATGGGTTGGATTTTTTTCTGATGTGAATGTGTTATCTCCAAATTTCCAATAGAAGTAGGATGCTGATTCATCGGAAAGGTTTCTAAATACAACTGTTTTGGTAACATTGTTTACTGTAAAGTCAAAGTTTGCCATACATGTAAACTCTCCAATAATTATCTGTTTTTTAATCTGATTACTGCAATTTGATAACGAATCGTAAACAGTTAGGGTAACTAAATAAACACCCTCGGTAGGATAGGTATTAACGGGATTCTTTGTAGTCGAAACTTTTCCGTCGCCAAACTCCCAGAAATAGGAAGTTATCGAACCTAAAGATTTATCTTCGAAATTAACAGTTGTTCCTGAAACAGATGTATAAATGAACTTGGCTTCGCAAACTGTTGTTTCCTTTTGAATCCAAATATATTTTTGTTGTACATCAAAACCACAACCATTCTCGATTCTTAATGTTATGGTATAATCTCCTTCGGCATTATAAAAGTGAGTAGGGTTCTTTTCGGTGGAGTAGTTTCCATCACCAAAATCCCATAAAATAGCATAATTATCAAAATCACTCCAAATATTTGTATAAAATTGAATAGGTTCAAAACGTTTAGCATTCCATTTATCCATGCTAAAATCGGCAAAAGGTAGATTTGTATTGCCAATATTTACTTTTGTATAAATGGTATCTTTTCTTCCGCATGCATTTAATGCAACAACAAATTCTTCGTAAATACCTACCGTATCATAAACATAAAATGCTTCGGGTCCTTCAGTTATCGTTCCTTGGATATGCCACTCATACGATAAGCCTCCAACAATACCAAATCCAATAGTATCTCCAGGACAACCAGATCTGTCATTATCTTCATATTGATAATCTGATTCATTTCGTATAAATGTATGCGGGATAAGGAAATTATATCTTTCAATACAATTATCTGTAGTCATTGGAGTAAATGTCAGTTCATTATCAATAATTTTAAAACTGTACTCTCCAGGCATCAAACTACAAAGCGTATCATTCTCAAAAGAAATAATAGTATCATTTATCATGTTAATGGTACCCTTTGCGTATTCTAATGATTCATACCATGGCCACTTATCAGGTCCGGCTATCATTCTGTACGTTAATATTCCTGAGCCACCTTTTGGTGGGATATATCCTTCATCTTCTTGTATATCAAGTATATGGTAGCACCCATTTTCGGTTATATAATTCCATGTTCCTCTTATTTTGTCTGTTGGTGGCGCACAAATGCAATCTGACCATTGCATTGCATCTAGTGTTATGGGCTGAACCAGCTCAAAAGGTTGGCCAGGAATAGTTGGAAATGATGGAATAGGATAAAAATTTGAATCAAGGGGTTGTGCATATACCTTTGGCCATTCGTCGTAGTAATCTTTATTGCAATACCATGCTGCAACTATACCCACTGAAGGTTTTACTACGTTAAACGGAACATAAGCGATAGCTGTGCCTGGGGCTTTAATTTGTACATAACCATTTGGTGGGCCAAGGTTAGGATCGTTAATGTCATAAACCTCTCCATACCAGAAAAATATATTAACCAGACTATCCATTTCACCGCAAACATTATCCCAGCTTTGAAGATTTACTTCAACTGAAAAAGTCGTGTATTGTCTGTTTGGAATTACACTCCAGTCCTCAAATTCACCTTCAAGATCATCGTCTGTGGACGTGTTATGTGTATAATAAAATGGTATCCTCGTTGGGTCATTATTTACAATAATTGAATGTTCGTAAGTATTTTCATTACCACACTTATTCGTTGCAGTCATGGTGAAATGATAAACACCTTCGGTTGCATAAGAATGTACTGCTAATGATTTGGTTAACTCATCAACAGGTTGTGTGATAGGACCGGAATTGGTTCCATCGCCAAAATCAACATAATATGTTAGATTATTTTTGTCATAGTCGGCTTGGTCATCGAAGAAATACACGTATTCCCCGGGGCATATAACTTTAGGTGCAAAACTAAGTGTAGCTTCGGGATATATCATTTCATCAACAAATACCCATTTCGACATTGTAAATTCGGCATTACAATTATTACGTGCAATAAGCCGTATTTCATGTTCACCCGGTGTAGTAAAAACAATTGAAACTTCTTTCTGATGATATTCTATGGTGTCAATTATCCAGGTATAATAAACACCAGGTTCTTCTCCCGAAGTTATTTCAACTTCAACAAGTTCGCCTGAACAAACAGAGATTGAACTTATATACTAATCGTC
>JAVEUY010000331.1:0-3733 GCA_034005315.1 Ignavibacteriaceae bacterium
TGCTTAATTTAGATGCTCTTTCAAGCAATCTTGAGTGAAGATAAAAATCATCGCCGGGATAAGCTTCACGCCCCGGTGGTCTTCTTAACAATAATGAAAGTTCTCTGTAAGCCTGTGCCTGTTTCGACAGATCATCATAAATGCAAAGTGAATGTTTTCCGTTATCTCTGAAATACTCACCTAATGTTGCTCCTGAATAAGGTGCAATAAACTGTAAAGGTGCCGGCTCTGAAGCGGCTGCAGAAATAACTGTAGTATAAGCCATTGCATCATTTTCTTCCAACTTGGCAACTACCTGTGCTACTGTAGATTCTTTTTGTCCAACAGCTACATAAACACAATAAACCGGTTCAATGCCAAGTGACTTTGCTTCTTCAGTATGAGTGTATTTTTGATTTATAATTGCATCAATAGCAACAGCAGTTTTTCCTGTTTGTCTGTCACCGATAATTAATTCTCTTTGTCCCCTTCCGATAGGAATCATTGAGTCAACTGCTGCAATACCAGTTTGTAATGGTTCTTGTACAGGTTGCCTCTGAATAACACCTAATGCTTTTCTTTCTATTGGTAAAACCTGAGAAGTATTTATCGGTCCTTTGCCATCAATCGGAATTCCAAGCGGAGTAATAACACGCCCGAGCATTTCATTGCCAACAGGCATTGAAGTAACTCTTTTTGTTCTTTTTACTGTATCGCCTTCTTTTACAAGTGTTGTATCACCAAACAACACACAACCGACACTGTCTTCTTCAAGGTTTAACACCATTCCAAAAACATCATTCGGAAACTCAACTAATTCACTTGCCATAACTTGAGAAAGTCCATAAACACGGGCAATACCATCACCAACCTGCAATACGGTTCCAACGTCATAAATATCAACTTCACTTTCAAATCCGGTAAGTTGTTTTCTTAATATCGCAGATACTTCATCAGGTCTAACTTCTGCCATTTACAATTTCCTTTATAAAATTCCTAAGATTAATTAGATGTAACACTTCCAAGTAAAAATTCTTTTTTTAACAATCCAAGCTGATGTATTACTGATGCATTATAAACTGTATCTCCTACTTTAGCAATAAATCCACCAATAATATTTTTATCAACCTTATAAGTTAATCTTGCTTTTTTCTTTAAATAAGATTCAAACCTTTGCTGCAAACGGGTTTTCTGATCATCTGAAAAATCAAACGCAGTAATAACATCAACTTTTACAACACCAATATGCTTATCCCGCAGTGATTCAAAAGTTTTTAGAATATCAACTAAAATTTCTTCTCTGCCCTTAGTAATTACAAACGAAATAAAATCCAATGAATCCTTACTTATTTTTTTACTGAAGATTTCTGTAAGGATATTCTTCTTTATTTCACTTTTAACAAGAGGGCTTTTTATTGCTCTTAACAGATCTGCGCTGCCTACAAATGTATTTACAACAAGCTCAAAATCCTGTGTAACTGTATTGAGAATATCTTTCTCTATTGAAATATCAATAAAGGATTTGGCGTATCTTATTGCAACTTTAGATGATGTCATACTTAGTTCTTATTTATATCACTAAGGTACTTATCTACTAATTTCTTATTCTTTTCTGCATCAAGATTTTCCTTTAATATCTTTTCTGCAGCTTTGACAGAAATATCAGCAATTTGATTTTTTAATTCATCAAATGCTGCGTTTTTCTTTCTTTCAATCTCTTCAGCAGCATCAGCTATAAGTTTTTGAGATTGTTCTCTGCTTTCCTTCAGCATCTGCTCTTTCAGATTATCAGCAAACTGTCTGCTCTCTTCAATAATCTTTTTAGATTCTTCTTCAGCTTTTGCAAGATTATTTTGATTAGCAGCAAGAATTTGTTTTGCTTCTTCTTTTGCTTTCTCTGCCTGCTCTAATGAATCTTTTATGGCATCTTCTCTTTGTTTTAACGCAGAAAGAATCGGCTTCCAGGCAAACTTGGTAAGCAGAAAAACGAGAAGAATAAAAGTGACTACAGTCCAGAAAACTAATCCCCCATTAACTGACAGCAATCCTCCTTCAGCACTTTCGCCTTCAGATACAACTAAAGCAATAATAGCAAATAAAATATTTGCAATCATATTTATAATTATCATTTAGTTAAAATAAGTGGAGTAAGATAAACTCCATTTAATTATTATTTACCTGCTAAAATAAAGCAGATAACCAACGCAAATAAAGAAATACCTTCAATCAAAGCAGCAGCAATGATCATAGATGTTCTTATTGCGCCGGCAGCTTCCGGCTGTCTTCCGCTTGCATCCATAGCAGCAGCGGCTAATTTACCAATACCAAATGCACCGCCAAGAATTGTTATTGCAGCACCAAATCCGGCAGCCAAATATGCAAAGTCCATTATTTTCTCCGTAATTATATTTTATTATTATTAATTATTTTAATGATCCTGATGAACAGCCATCCCTATAAACAAGGAAGATAGCATCGTAAAAATATAAGCCTGTATTAAGGCAACTAAAATTTCCAGTGTGTAAATAAATAACGCCAAAGGCACTGCAAGCCCAGCCCAGGCGATACTCTGCATTACAAATATCAAACTTATTAAAGCATAAATAACAATATGTCCGGCAGTCATATTTGCAAAAAGACGAATGGCTAATGCAAATGGCTTTGTAAATAATCCTAAAATCTCAACTATTGCCATTATTGGTAAAAGAAAAACCGGAACTCCATGTGGGATTAATCCTTTGAAGTAGCCAAATAATCCGTTATTTCTTATTCCACCAAACACAAATACAAAAAATGTAAATATCGCCATTGTAGCAGTTACAGAAATATTGCTTGTAAATGTTGCAGAAAATGGAACCAAGCCTAAAAAATTACCAAACAGAATGAAAAAGAAAACTGTTAGCAAATACGGCAAGAATTTTTCAAACCCTTTGCCGATTGTTGGTCTTGCAATTTCATCTCTTACAAAAAGTATAAATATCTCCCAAAAGTTGGTAAATCCTTTAGGAAGGACAGAAGATTTATAAGCTTTAGCGATTCTTGTCATCACAAAAAACAAAAGAATTGCGCCTAACCACATAAAAAATACATGCCTGGTAATCGAGATATCCAAGCCAAACAATTGCAAATGAGGTAAATAAATTTTACCAATTGGAGAGAAATCAAGATAATTTCCATCCATAACATGATGCAAAATCCAATCACTTCCGGAACCGGATTGAACAGTTTTTATGCTATCAACTGACATTATTGCAGTTGTTGAGTCTATCATTGTCTGGTTTTGATTTTAAAATTCTTTTTAAGTGTTAATACAAAAATTTCTACTATCAGATAGTAGAAATAGTAAATAAAGGTTGTAAAGATAAACGAATTGAGGCTAACAAACAAGATTTTAAGGGCAATTATGATTAGCCCCAGCATAAGAAACAACCTAAAAACCAATCCGCCAAAAACGACAATCAGGAAAGTTTTATCGCTTTTTTCTAATCCAAACTTAATATTCAGCAGCCCCAATACTAAATTCAAAGTAGAAATAGAAAAACCATATAGAATGCTTGAAAATAGCTGGTTATCTATATGATTTAAGAAATAAAGAATTGTTATCAATACAAAGGAAATTAACGGTAAACTTATTAATAAAACCAGAATTCTATTTTTTTTGAACATCATTACGACTTTTTTCTAAATCATTTACTGTTCTGATCAGATTATAGATGCCAATGGATATTCCAAGTATTCCACCGAGCAGTGTAAA
>JAVEUY010000332.1:0-3729 GCA_034005315.1 Ignavibacteriaceae bacterium
CCTGTGTAAGTTCAGCAAGAATAAGATTATTTTTTTCAAGTGTATCAACAGTTAAAATTGCTGGTCCGCCTGCATTTGTTACTACTGCAGTACGTTTACCTTTTGGAGCAGGAAATTCCTCAAAACCTTTTGCAGTGTTAAACATATCATTCAGATCATCTGCGCGGATAATTCCAAACTGATTTAAAACTGCATCAACAACTTTATCACTGCTTCCAAGTGCGCCGGTGTGAGATGATGCGGCTTTTATTCCGCTTGATGTTCTTCCGCCTTTAAGGACAATTACAGGTTTGGTAATCTTTTCATCGATAAAATATTTTATAAACTTCTCACCATCAACGAAACTTTCCAGATAATAAGTAATTACATTTACATCATTACAATTCTGCCAATATTCAAGCAGATCATTTTCACTTACATCAGCTTTATTACCGACACTGATAAACTGTCCGAAACGGATATCAGTTTCGCGCAATGAATTTAACACAGCAGCACCGATAGCACCGCTTTGTGAACAAAAAGCCATCGTTCCTGTTCTTGGTTCTTCGGCAACAAAAGTAGCATTCATCTTAACAGCAGAAAGTGTGTTTATAATTCCCATACAATTTGGTCCTACTAATCTTGCATTGGAATTCCGGATTATCTGTAGAATTCTTTTTTCTGCATCAGCTCCTGCTTCACCGGTTTCTTTGAATCCTGCAGTGATAAGAATAATTGCCTGAGTTTTTTTAGCAATCAGTTCTTTAATTGTATCTTCAACAAATTGCTTTGGTACCATCACTATTGCAAGATCAATTCTGTAATCAATTGAACTTATTGTAGGATAACATTTAAAGCCAAGTATTTCATCAGCTTTGGGATTTACAAGTGCTAAATCACCTGTATATCCATATTGTTTAACTGATTTTGTTAATTCGTAACCGAGACTTTTAGGTTTGGAAGATGCACCAACGATACAGATTGTATCGGGATAAAAATATTGATCAAAAACTGAGTCCATATTTAAACAATTTTTATTTTTTGATATATCAAAATTAAAGTAAAGTGATGAGAAATTTATAATTAAAGTGATAAATAATCGGAAGAAATTTTTGATAAATTGAACGGAAGTTTATAATGCAAAAAAAAATACCCTATCGGCAAAAATTTACCCGCTAGTACAAAATAACAATGATGCCTAAGTACTGCGGGTAATAAAAATTATCTTATAAATTAAAAACGAATGATAAATTCAAAATTTTATCTCGGTCTAATCATATTTTCAGGTTTAAGTAAATCATCAAGTTCTGTTTTTGATAATAGCTTTTTCTCAAGCACTAATTCATAAACTCCGCGGTTTGTATCAAGCGCTTCTTTAGCAAGCTTGGTACAGGCTTCATATCCAAGTGCAGGATTAAGCGCTGTAACAATTCCGATACTTCCTTCTACAAGTTTTCTGCATCTTTCTTCATTAGCAGTTATGCCGTCAATACATCTTACTTTAAGTGTCATCATTCCGTTTTTAAGCATCTCAATTGATTCAAATAAACTCTGAACAATTACAGGCTCAAATACATTAAGTTCAAGCTGTCCGCCTTCTGCAGCAAGAGTTACAACCAAATCATTGCCGATAACTTTAAATGCAATCTGAGTTACAACTTCGGGAATAACCGGATTAACTTTCCCGGGCATAATTGATGAACCAGGCTGCATCGGCGGTAAATTGATTTCGTTAATACCTGTTCTTGGTCCGGATGATAACAATCTTAAATCATTACTGATTTTAGAAAGCTTGATTGCTAATCTTTTAACAGCGGAAGAAAACATTATAAACGCACCTGTATCCTGAGTTGCTTCAACAAGATTTTCTGCAAGCACAATATTTAGTCCTGTTGCTTCTCTTAAGTGTTCAACAACTTTAGCTGAATAATCGGGATGAGAATTAATTCCGGTTCCGATTGCAGTGGCACCCATATTTACTTCTAAAAACAATTTTGCATTCTGCTCAAGTCTCTTAACTTCTTCATTAAGCATAACAGCATAAGCTTCAAATTCCTGTCCGAGTGTCATTGGAACTGCATCCTGCAATTGTGTCCTGCCCATTTTTATAATGTGTGAAAATTCCTTCGCTTTATTTCTGAAAGACTGGATCAGCTCCTGCAGCACTTCAACTAACTTTACCTTTGAATTAATTAAAGCAATTTTAACTGAGGTTGGATAAGCATCATTTGTGGACTGGGATAAATTAACATGATTGTTAGGATGACAATATTTATAATCGCCCTTTTCATATCCTAAAATTTCAAGCGCACGATTTGCAATAACTTCGTTTGCATTCATATTAGTTGATGTTCCGGCTCCGCCCTGGATCATATCCACAACAAAATGCGAATGAAGTTTTCCGTTTATTATTTCATCGCAAGCCTGAACAATTGCGCCTGATATTGGTTTGGATAATATTCCTAAATCATAATTGGCTTTTGCAGCAGCTTTTTTAACCATTGCAAGCGATTCAATAAGAACAGGATAAAAATCTAAAGTTACTCCGCTTATATTAAAATTTTCTAAAGCGCGTAATGTTTGCACACCGTAATAATATTCGTGCGGCACTTCCCTGCTGCCAAGCAAATCGTGTTCGTTTCTTGTTCTGCCTGATTGATATTGTGCGGCAATATTTATTACGCGTGTATTTGCAGCACTCATTCGTCTTGAAATAACTCTGCCGATACTTGAAAGTATTGCAACCGCAGTTTCGTTATCTTCTTTCATTAGCTGTTTAAAACTGTCTCTTGATAAAACGAAAATAACAGAATCAATCGTGGCTCGTGCAGAAGTTGAGTGTGGTGAATCATCCATTAACGCACCTTCACCAAGAAAATCATATTTGCTAAAGATTGATAACCGTTTTTCTCCGCCGAAAGGAGTTCGTTTAAATAATTCAACTTCGCCGTCATAAATTACAAACAGGTTTTGCCTGATATTATTTTCATTAAAAACCATGCTGCCCGCTGAAAAATTTTCAACTTTTATTTTTTCGCAAATTATTTTTAATTGTGAATCGTTTAGTTCTTTAAATAATTGTATTGGTTTTAAGAATTCTATTATTTGTGTTTTTTCCATTTCAGTCCCTATAAATTAAATTACTGTTATACAAATTTACTCTTATTTTCTGTCAAATTGATTATGAATAGTAGTCAGAAAACAGGAGTCAGAAGTCAAAATATTTTTCACTCAAAAAAATTTTTCTAAAGGAGAACTTAGTATCCTGTTCTTCTTTAATTGGAACACGGATTTAACTGATTAAACTCTGTATTACTCAGTGTAAGAAATTAGAAAAGGAGTCAGAAGACAGAAGTCAGAAGTCAGAATTTTAACGCAAAGATTTTATTTGTTATTCATAAAAAACCTTCGAGGCTGCAATCTGTAATAAGATTTTAACCTCAAAGGTTGAATGTTAATTGACAGAATTTATTTCAGCAGAATTAATTTCTTCGTTGTTGTAAAATTCCCTGAGGTAAGTGTGTAGAAATAAATTCCGCTCGCAAGATCTTTGGGTTGAAAAGTTACATCATAACTTCCTGCTCCCTGATATATGTCAAGAATCCGTGCGACTTCACTACCCAATAAATTATAAACAGTTAATTTAACTTTTCCGGATTGTGGGATTGAATATTTAATATGCGTAGTTGCATTAAAAGGGTTTGGGTAGTTTTGTGATAACGAGTAATCTGATGCTTCGATACTGCTTTG
>JAVEUY010000333.1:0-3707 GCA_034005315.1 Ignavibacteriaceae bacterium
AATTGTATCTGATTGATAATGATTTGTAATTTCTGGTGAGGATGAACAGGATGTATATATCAGCACTGTTAACATCGCAATGGGGATAAGTAAATATTTATTCATCAGCTTTCCGAAATAAAATTATGGTTGTTAATATATATTTTCATAAAATTTAATACAAGTAATATTTTAACTAAATTCAGATAACCTCAGTAATAACAATGACTTATAAAATCAAAGCGGAATATTACTATGTTTTTTCTTTGGATTATTATCTGCTTTATCCTTTAACAATTCAAATGCATTTATTAATAATTTTCTGGTTTCTTTTGGATCAATAATATCATCTAAAAATCCTCTTTCTGCTGCAACGTATGGATTAGCAAACTTTTCAATATACTCATTTAACTTTTGTTCAAGTTCTTTTTCAGGATTTTCAGATAATTCGATCTCTTTCTTAAAAATTATTTCAACAGCACCTTTAGGTCCCATAACTGCAATTTCAGCAGTAGGCCAGGCAAAATTATAATCACCTCTTATATGTTTTGAATTCATAACATCATAAGCTCCGCCATAAGCCTTGCGTATAATTAAAGTAACTTTAGGAACAGTGGCTTCACTAAAAGCAAATAACAATTTTGCTCCATGCCTTATAATTCCATTCCATTCCTGTTCTGTGCCAGGCAAAAAACCAGGAACATCAACTAAAACGAGCAAAGGAATGTTAAATGCATCGCAAAAACGAACAAACCTTGCACTTTTTACCGATGCATTAATATCCAAAACTCCCGCCAAAACTTGCGGTTGATTTGCGACAATTCCGACACTCATTCCAGCTAATCTGGAAAAACCACAAATTATGTTTTCTGCATAATCCTTATGAACTTCAAAAAAACTTTCTTCATCAACCAGATTAATTATTACTTCTTTCATATCGTAAGGTTTATTTGGATTATCCGGCAAGATTTCTGCAAGTTTATTATTTTCTTTTAAAAGTCCTGAATCAAATTCAATCTGAGCTGGTTTTTCTTTAAAGTTAGAAGGAATGTAGCTTAATAATTTTCTGACATTTAAAAGAGTTTCAATTTCATTGTTATAAACAAAGTGAGCAACACCGCTTTTTTGTCCATGAGTATCAGCTCCTCCGAGTTCTTCAAATGTAACATCTTCGTGAGTAACAGTTTTAACTACATTTGGTCCGGTTACAAACAAGTGGCTTGTTTTCCGTGTCATAAAAATAAAGTCAGTAATTGCCGGAGAGTAAACTGCTCCGCCGGCACAAGGACCGAGAATAACAGAAATTTGTGGAACAACTCCGGAAGCCAATGTGTTAAGCAGAAAAATATCTGCATAACCTCCGAGGCTGCTAACACCTTCTTGTATTCTTGCACCACCGGAATCATTTAAACCGATAATAGGAATTCCGGCTTTCATTGCAAGTTTCATAATCTTTATAATTTTTTCTGAGTGTGTTTCTGATAAAGAGCCGCCGAACACTGTAAAGTCCTGTGAAAACAAAGCAACCGGTCTGCCATCAATTTTTGCAAAGCCAGTAACAACACCATCACCAGGATAATTTTGTTTATCTAATCCAAAATCTTTTGCTCTGTGTTTAACAAACATTCCGATTTCGTCAAAGCTGCCTTCATCAACTAATAGTTCAATTCTTTCGCGTGCAGTTAATTTTCCTTTATCATGCTGACTTTTAATTTTTTGTATTCCGCCGCCAAGTTTAGCATCTTCTTTCTTTTTAAATAACTCGTCAAGTTTCTTTTTCATAAAAATCCTGCAGAAATAATTAAACAGTGTGATTTAGAAATGGATTAAACATTTTTTCTTTTCCGATCGTACTGGATTCTCCGTGACCGGGGAAAATAATTGTGTCATCAGGAAGCGTAAGAAGTTTTTCCTGAATGCTTTGAATTAAAGTATCATAATTCCCGCCCCATAGATCTGTTCTGCCGATGCTTTCATTAAAAAGAACATCTCCAGTAATGCAAGTTTTTATATCGGGTATATAGATACAAAACTCACCGGCAGTATGTCCGGGAGTAAATAAAAACTCAAGTTCAAATCTGCCAAGACTAAGCTTTTTATTTTCAGATAAAAATTCATCGGGTCTTATATTAATTGAAAAATCTATTCCTATTGTACCAGCCTGCATAGAAGCATTTTCTATTAAAGGCAGATCCAGATCAGGTATAAAATATTTTGGATTGTATTTCATTTTCACAAATTCACAGCCCATAATATGATCAATATGGCAATGTGTATTGATAAGAAATTTAACTTTAAGATTTTTTTTCTCAATAAAATCTGCCAATTTATTTTCTTCATCAGAATTACTGCAGCCCGGATCTATAACAGCACATTCTAATGATTCATCATCCCAAAGAATTATCGTGTTTTCGGCAAATAAATTGAATGTAAATACTTTTATCTGAATCATACTTATTTTTTAAAATTATTTTTTATCCTAGAAAACAATTTTTTGTTGTATGAATTATAATTGTCCCTCATTTCTTCAAGAGAATCTCCGCCAAACTTCTGAATAAAATATTTGGCTAAAGACCAGGCAAGCATTGATTCAGCAATTACAGCACAGGCAGGCACTGCTACAAAATCACTGCGCTCTCTTCTTGCATCAACTTTTTTCATATTAGAAAGATCCACGCTTTCAATAGGAGACATTAAAGTAGCAATAGGTTTCATGGCAGCGCGAACTATAATCGGAAGACCTGTAGAAATCCCTCCTTCAATCCCGCCTGCATGATTAGTTTTTCTGGAAAATAAATTTTTATTTAAAATAATCTCATCATGTGATTTTGATCCGGACTTTTCAGCTAATAAAAATCCTTCACCTATCTCAACAGCTTTAACAGCATTTATTGACATTATCGAATGTGCAATTTCAGCATCAAGTTTTGTATCATAACTAATAAAACTGCCAAGTCCTGCTGTAACTCCGGTAGCAACTGTAATAAAAGTGCCGCCTAAAGTATCGCCTTTTTTCTTAGCTGCTTTTATTCTGTTTATAATTTTCGCTTCCTGAGTTTGCTCTAAAACACGAACTAAACTTTTATCAGCTTTATCAGATATGGTTTTTGCAGAAAAGTTTTTTTGCAATGAGTTTTGAAATATTTTTTTAGTGAATGGTTTTTCAGGATAAATGTCTCCAATACTTTCAACATAACTTCCTATTGCAATTCCAAATTCTTCAAGTAATCTTCTTGCAATACTTCCAGCGGCAACCCGTGCAGCAGTTTCTCTTGCGGAAGATCTTTCAATCGAGTTTCTTACATCATCAAAGTTATATTTTAAAATGCCGGTTAAATCAGCGTGACCAGGACGAGGTATAGATATTTTTTGAATTTTATCATTAACCGGATCAACTGACATTATTTTTTGCCAGTTTTCCCAATCATTATTTTTTATCAGTATTGAGACAGGTGAGCCAAGAGTTTTACCGAATCTGACTCCTGATAATATTTCTACTTTATCAGATTCGATTTTCATTCTTAATCCGCGACCATAACCAAACTGTCTTCGCTTAAGCTGTTGAGTAATATATTTTTCTGAAATATACAGGTTAGATGGAAACCCATCCACAATAGCATTTAGTGTTTTGCCGTGAGACTCTCCTGCTGTAAGAAATCTTATCATTTACTTTCCAATACTTTTAGCAAATATAAAAAAAACGTCCCGAATAATCGGGACGTTTTAAT
>JAVEUY010000334.1:0-3696 GCA_034005315.1 Ignavibacteriaceae bacterium
CAAGAATTGAAGAAATTGTTGAAAAAGTTACTCAGGAACTTGAAGAAGAAATCCAGCGTGAAGGTGAAAATACTATTTTGCATCTGGGACTGCATAATATGCATAATGACCTTATAAAATATATCGGAAAGATGAAGTACCGCTCCAGCTATGGACAAAATCTGTTACAGCATAGTATTGAAGTTGGATATCTTACCGGAATAATGGCGGCTGAGTTAGGACTTGATCCTGTACTTGCAAAAAGAGCGGGATTATTACACGATGTTGGTAAAACAGTTGATAAAAGTGTTGAAGGTCCTCACGCATTACTCGGATATGATCTTACAAAAAAATATAAAGAGCATCCGATTGTTGTAAATGCTGTAGGATCGCATCACGAAGATATAGAAATGGAACATCCGATTGCTGCTTTGGTTCAGGCTGCAGATGCAATAAGCGGAGCAAGACCGGGTGCACGCAGAGAGCCGTTAGAAAGCTATGTTAAACGATTGGAAAATCTGGAACAAATGGCTAAATCGTTTGAAGGTGTAGCTAAAACTTATGCAATACAAGCCGGCAGAGAAATAAGAGTGATGGTTGAAAATGATAAAGTTGATGATATTGTTGCTGATAGATTAGCCAGAGAGATTGCCCAGAAAATTGAAGAAGAAATGGATTATCCGGGACAGATAAAAGTTGTTGTTATCCGCGAAGTCAGAAAGATTGGTTATGCAAAATAAATTAATCCGGCTGAGTTTAATCTCTATATAAAAATATGAAAATTGCCATAACCGGAAATATCGGATCTGGTAAAAGTGTCTTTTCTTCTTTTGCAGAAAAGCAAGGTTATATTGTTTTAAGAGCTGATGATATATCAAAAGAAATTTTAAGCAATGATTCTGAGGTTCGTAAAGAAATAATTAAAGCGTTTGGTAAAGAGTCTTTCAAAGATGACAAACCTAATGTTAAGTTTCTGGCACAAAAAGTATTTTCAGATCCTGTCAGATTAAATAAAATAGAATCAATTCTTCATCCCAGAGTAATCAAATCGATTAACAATACAATTAAGAGTCTGGAAAAAGATAATAAAGCTGTTTTTGTTGAAGCAGCTTTGATTTATGAAGCCGATATGGAAAAAATGTTTGATTATGTAGTGCTGATAACTTCTGATAGAAATAATCGCCTGAAAAGGAAACTTAATGCAGGAATATCTGAAGAGGATTTTGTTAAACGTGAATCAAACCAAATTCCTGAAGATGAAAAAAGAAAACGGGCTGATTTTATTTTTTCAAACGATGGAAGTATTAAAGATTTACAATCAAAATTTAACCTGCTTTTAATAACATTAGGTATAAATTAACCTGAACTGATATTTATAATTCACTCCCGAAACTTACATTCTGAATTTTGATAAGCACAGAACTTTTATTGCATCACAAAAATACACTAAATTTGTAAAGCAAAAATTCAGGAGTATTTTGTGGAAGCTATCAATCATCTGATCGTTAAAATGGTACAACTGATGCCTAAGCCGGTTGTAGGATTCTTTTCTAAAAAATATATCGCTGGTGTCACTCTTCAATCTGCAGTTGATTATGTTAAAAAATTAAATTCAAAAGGTATCCTGGCAACAATGGATGTGCTTGGAGAATCTGTTGCAAGTAAAGAAGAATCAATCCGTTGTAAAAATGAAGCTATTGAAGTTCTGGAAGCTATTCAGCAGAATAAATTAAAAGCTAATCTTTCAATCAAACCAACACAAATGGGATTGGCAATTGATGAAGAGTTTGCTTATCAGCAGATACTTGAGATTATTAAAAAGGCAGATGAATATAAAAATTTTGTACGCATTGATATGGAGGATTCTCCGTTTACAGATAAAACAATCAATGTTTATAAACGCATTTATCAGGATTATAAAAATGTAGGCATAGTTATTCAATCATATATGCGCCGCTCTTATGATGATGTTATTACCCTAAATAAAATCGGTACCAACTACAGACTTTGTAAAGGAATTTATGTTGAATCCGCTTCTATTGCTTATAAAGACAAACAGGAAGTAAGAAATAATTTTTTAAAACTTCTTGATGCAATGTTCAAAGACGGAAATTATGTTGGAATTGCTACGCACGATAAATATCTGATTGATGAAGCATACAAACGAATAAAAGAAAAAAATGTTTTAAAAGATAATTTTGAATTTCAGATGCTGCTCGGTGTCAGAGAAGATTTGCGTGATAAAATAAACGCTGATGGTTATAAAATCAGAATTTATGTTCCGTTTGGAAAAGACTGGTACGCTTATTCAGTAAGGCGTTTAAAAGAAAATCCATCTGTTGCAGGACATATTGCAAAAAGTTTTTTAACATTCGGTAGAAGATGATTGTTCTTGGAATCGAAAGCTCGTGTGATGAAACTTCAGTCGCTGTTATTAAAAGAGATATTCTTACTGCCAATCTGATTGCTTCTCAGGATTTTCATAAAAATTATGGCGGTGTGGTTCCTGAGCTTTCAAGCCGTGCTCACCAGCAGATAGTAAATCCGCTTGTTAAAGATGCGTTGAAAAAATCTGATATTGAAGTAAAAGATATTGATCTTATTGCTGCAACTGCCGGTCCTGGTTTGATTGGAGCTTTGTTAGTTGGATTAACTTATGCAAAAGGTCTTGCGCTTGGTTTGAACAAACCATTTATTGGTGTAAATCATATTGAAGGTCATATTTTTTCAGGTTTTTTAATGGAGCAGAAACCTGAATTTCCTTTTCTTTGTCTTGTTGTATCAGGCGGACATACACTCTTGCTTCTTGTAAAGAGTTTTACTGAAATTTATAAACTCGGTAATACTGTAGATGATGCAGTTGGTGAATCTTTTGATAAGGTTGCAAAACTGCTTGGATTCGGTTATCCCGGCGGACCAAAAATTCAGGAAGCGTCAAAACAGGGTGATGCAAATAAAATAGATTTTCCGGTTGCAGACTTAAAGCATAAATTAAATTTTTCTTTCAGCGGATTAAAAACTGCTGTGCTTCGTTATGTTCAATCACAAGGTGGTGTAGATAAGCTTTCTGAAGAACATAAAAACGATATTGCAGCCTGCTTTCAATCTGCTGCTGTTAAGGCTTTAATCAGAAATGTTAAAAGAGCTTTGGAAAAATATGAAGTTAAATCAATTTCAGTTGTTGGAGGTGTTGCCGCAAACACTTACCTAAAATCTGAAATGATAAAACTATCTGAAAAATTTAATAAAAGTTTAATTATTCCGGATCTTCAATTTTGTGGAGATAATGCTGCAATGATTGCTTTCAGAGGAAAATCTCTTTATGAAAACGGAGTCAGAGATACACTTGCAAGCAAACCTTTTCCAGCTTTAAGTGAAAATCATTTTTTAGAGATTTAGGTTAATAATTTTTTTTATATACAACGGCTTTTACTGTATAAATATTTAAATTTGAGTGCAAATCGTTCAGCTTTAATTTTTGTGTTTTAAATTTTATAAAATGTTCTTTCAGGCTTAATAAAATTTTCTTTATCTATTTGGTTTGCATAGAATTGTAATTATCAGCAGTTATAATAAGCAGCACGATAAACTTAAGGCGTTAAATGCTAAAATACATCAGGCTATATTTTTTATTTTTACTTTTGATATCCTGTATGGTTTTTCAAAGTTGTTCACTTTATCCGCCAATTTCTGAATCAATGATATTTGAGGGAGATC
>JAVEUY010000335.1:0-3681 GCA_034005315.1 Ignavibacteriaceae bacterium
AAGTTATTTACAAAACCAAAGTCTGGAATTTATTCCATTCTAACTTTGAATTTCCAGCAATTTGGTCATAAATAAAATAAAATGCGCCAATTACAATCAAAAGTTTGATGGTAAAAACAAGGAATTGTTTAGCTTTGTGTGGAATTGAAATCATGTTGCAAAGAAACGAAACTTTCAACTTGAAACCTTAAACTTGAAACTAAATAATTGGTAAACGAACGCATCATATTAGGAATTGACCCAGGAACGACGATTATGGGTTTTGGATTGATAAAAGTAGTCAACAAGAAAATGGAATTTCTGCAGTTGAACGAACTCATTTTGTCCAAATACGACAATCATTATCAGAAATTAAGAGTCATTTTTGAACGTACCATTGAATTAATCGACACACACAATCCAGATGAAATTGCAATTGAAGCGCCTTTCTTTGGGAAGAATGTACAGTCGATGCTGAAATTAGGAAGAGCGCAAGGAGTTGCCATGGCAGCCGGACTTTCGAGAGATATTCCTATTACAGAATACGAACCTAAGAAAATTAAAATGGCCATTACTGGAAACGGAAACGCCAGCAAAGAACAAGTAGCCAAAATGCTCCAACAATTATTAGGTTTAAAAGAATTACCAAAAAACCTCGATTCAACCGATGGTTTGGCAGCTGCGGTTTGTCATTTTTTCAATTCGGGAAGAGTGGAAGTGGGGAAAAGTTATTCGGGTTGGGATGCTTTTGTGAAACAGAATGAAGATAGAGTAAAAAAATAGTTTTCAGTCTCAGTTTTCAGTCTCAGCACTGTAAACTGCGACTGCGACTGAACACTAATAAAATGTCAGGAATCTACATCCATATCCCTTTTTGCAAGCAAGCTTGTCACTATTGCGATTTTCATTTTTCTACTAATTTGAAGAAAAAAGATGAGATGGTTTTGGCATTGGCTAAAGAAATTCAATTGCGAAAAAGCGAGTTTCAAGATGAGATTGTAGAAACCATTTATTTTGGTGGTGGAACACCTTCGATATTATCGATTGAAGATTTAAGATTTTTGATTGATGAAGTGTATAGAAACTATAAAGTGGTTGAAAATCCAGAAATTACGGTAGAAGCCAATCCAGATGATTTAACGGAGAATCGAATAATCGAATTGTCAAAAAACAAAGTCAACCGTTTATCTATCGGAATCCAATCGTTTTTTGAAGACGATTTGAAGATGATGAATCGTGCGCACAATGCTGAAGAAGCCAAAAAATGTTTAGAAATTGCCACACAATATTTTGATAATATTTCCATTGATTTGATTTACGGAGTTCCCGAAATGAGTAACGAAAAATGGCTGCAAAACATCGAAACCGCTTTGTCTTTTGGTGTGCCTCATATTTCGAGTTACGCCTTAACGGTTGAACCCAAAACCGCTTTGCATTCGTTCATCCAAAAAGGAATTATTCCACAACCAGATGATGAAGTAGCACAAGAACATTTTCATATTTTAGTCGACAAACTTTCGAAAAACGGATTCATTCACTACGAGTTATCGAATTTTGGAAAAGAAAACTATTTCTCAAAAAACAATTCCAGTTATTGGTTGGGCAAAAAATACATCGGAATTGGTCCGTCAGCGCATAGTTATGATGGAAAAAATAGAGGTTGGAATATTTCTAACAATTCACTTTACATTAAATCAATTCAAGAAAATAAACTGCCAATCGAAATAGAAACCTTAACCAAAACTGACCGCTATAACGAATATATCATGACGGGTTTACGAACGATTTGGGGTGTTTCATTAGATAGAATCGAACAGGAATTTGGGAAAACCTATTTGGAATATCTGAACCAACAAGCGGCAAAATTTATAGAGGATCACTTGTTGTTTGTGGATGATAACATTTTACGAACTACAAAAAAAGGAAAGTTTTTGAGTGATGGAATAGCTTCCGACTTATTTTTATTAAATTTGGATTGATTATTAACCACTAAGAACACAAAGAAAGCACAATGAAACACAAAGCTTTGTGAACTTAGTGAAAAACCTTGTGACCTTTGTGGTTAAATTATGAAAGCAAAAATTAACAACATACAAATTGACCTATCAAAACCAATAGATATTTCGATTCCTCTAACCAACAACGAACAAAATCCAATTGCTTGGTATCAAAACGTTCCAGAAATTGAACCCGTAAAAATGGGCGATTGGATTGGAAAAGTTTCGGAAGGAAAATCATCTACGAATTTCAATAATATTTTCTTTAATCCGCACGCACATGGCACGCACACGGAATGTTTGGGACATATTACGAAAGATTTTTATTCGATTAACCAATGTTTAAAGCGTTTTTTCTTTACTGCGGAATTGATTTCGGTGGAGCCAAAAAAGTTTGGAGAAGATTTAGTTATTACAAAGGAACAAATCGAGATTGCTTTGGGAGAAAATTCGCCAGAAGCCATTATCATCAGAACTTTACCAAATTCAGAAAGCAAAAAGCATTTGAATTATTCCAATACAAATCCTCCTTATTTGGAAGAAGCTGCGGCAATTTTCATTAGAGAAAAAGGGATTCAGCATTTGTTAATCGATTTACCAAGTGTTGATAAAGAACACGACGAAGGAAAATTATTAGCACACAAAGCCTTTTGGAATGTAAAAGACGTAAACCAAGTGAATGAAGATGCTCATTTTAATTGTACAATTACCGAAATGATTTACGTAAATGATTCAATACAAGACGGAAGTTATATTTTGAATTTACAATTTGCCTCGTTTGAAAATGATGCTAGTCCAAGTAAACCAGTTTTGTATAGTTTGGAGTAGGGAGTTTTTAGTAGGGAGATAATTTAGAGTTATTACTAGTAATATTTTAATATGGATTATAAAGATTTATTAGCTTATAAAAAATCATTCGCCTTAGCTATGTTGATTTTTGATGTGTCTAAGGCTTTTCCAAAAGAAGAAAAGTATTCTTTAACAGATCAAATTAGAAGGAGTTCCAGAAGTGTAACAGTAACAATTACAGAATCATATAGAAAAAGAGTTTATCCAAAAAATTTCTTGAGTAAACTTACTGATGCTGAAGCAGAAAATTCTGAAACTCAAGTGTGGTTAGATTTTTCATTAGCATGTGGTTATTTGGAAGAAATAAAATACAACGAATTAACAGCTTTAAATACTGAAGTTGGAAAATTGATTTATTATATGATGAATAATCCAGATAAATTTGGTTCAAGTAAAATATAAATTAAACGATATAAACTCCCAACTAAAAACTCCTAACTCCCAACTATTAATTATGAATATCCAACAACTATACGAATTTTGCCAGTCTAAAAAAGGCGTCACTGAACATTTTCCGTTTGACGAAGATACATTGGTGTTTAAAGTAGGCGGAAAAATGTTTTGCTTAACTTCATTATCCGAATGGGAAAAAGGAACGCCTTCGTTAAATTTAAAATGCGATCCAGAACGCGCTTTGGAATTTCGAGCGGAATATGAAGCTATTGAACCAGGGTATCACATGAGTAAAATACATTGGAATACCGTTCGTTTTCATGGTGATGTTTCCGATAAAATGATGTGCGAATTGATTAATCATTCTTACGAACTTGTTTTCAAAAGTTTAACGAAAAAAGTCCAACAAGAAATTCAAGAATTAGAAAATTAGGCATTACTTTTGCTTCATAAGTTTTAATTA
>JAVEUY010000336.1:0-3679 GCA_034005315.1 Ignavibacteriaceae bacterium
TACACTTTTAAATGGTAAGGCGGTTAAAAGTATTAATCAAGTTAATGGGGGTGACACTTTAAAAACAGAACTCTTTGAAGGGAATATCATTAGCATTGTAAACTCAACCAATAAAGTAACAGAATAATGAGTGAAAAAAATAATTACACAGAAGCGTTTAAAGAACTCCAAACAATTGTTTCAGAAATTGAGAATGGCAAGATTTCAGTTGACGAACTTTCTGAGAAAGTCAAGCGAGCTGCACAACTTATTAAAATCTGTAAGACAAAGTTGACTACCACCGAGGAAGATGTAAACAAAATACTAGAGGAACTTGACTCCGCTTCTAAAAATGATGAAGAATAAATCTAGCCGACTGACCCTTTGGGATAGGACTAGAGCTTCCACAAACGCGGGTTTTGCATTAGGCGCGGTATCGAGCAAACTTGGAGCTTTGTGCTCTGAAATAGCAAATTGCTTCAAACCATCACAGGGAATCTGATTTCAGGTAAATAAAAAGGCTCTGTTTAAATATCTATGCAAAACTAAACAAGAGTGATTTTAGTGATACATCACACGCCGGTATCGATAAGCGTTTCATCTTTTGCACTTCTTTGTGGAACAAGAAAAAGACAAAGTATAATAAGCAGTGTAAAGAAAACAAGTCCCAGATAAACTGTGTGCATAGATGTATTTATTGCGTTGCGTAAAAACTCTTTTGATGTTTCAGCTAAACCTGGCGAACGGAATGTGCCGATGATATCTTTTATTGAAGCAGGAATATCCGAAGGAGCATTTTTCATCTGCTGCAAAAATGAGTTGTTAAATATCGCACCTATAATTGCCGCACCAAGACTTTGTCCCAGATTTCTTGAAAACATATTTGCGCTTGTAACAACTCCTCTTTGCTTCCAGGCAACCATCGATTGGATTCCAATTAAAGAGGGAGATGAAAGCAAACCAAAACCCGCACCAAGTAAAACCTGATCTGTAACAAGAAGATAAACAGGCTGCGGTCTTGGAATAAGTAGAAATCCTGCAAAAGCTAAAAGAACAAGAACAGCACCAATAATTGAAGTATCTCTGAATCCAATTCGCATATACAATTTTCCTGAAAGCGCAGATGATGTAGGCCATCCAATGCTCATACTTGCAAGTATAAAACCTGATGCAATAGTTCCTATACCAAGAGAAGTTTGTGCAAATGTTGGCAGAAAAGTTTCGGGTCCCATCATTACAATTCCCATTCCTGCCATAGCAATATTTGTAAAAGCTAATGTTTTATTTTTCCACAACCACGCCGGCATAATTGCATCGGATGTTTTTCTTTCTGTATTGATTGTCCAGATAACTAAAAATAATATTGTAATAAGAAGACCAAAACTCTCAATAGAAATCCATGACCACGCTTGTCCGCCTTCCAGCAGATAAATAAATAACAGAGCTAAGGTAACCAGAATCAGCAGTGCTCCTTTATAATCAATCACAGGTTTTACAGGAATAATTTTTTCTTTGAAAAAAGTAGTGATAAAATAAATTGACAATGCACCAATCGGAAGATTAATTAAAAATATCCATCGCCAGTTAACATATTCTGCCAACGCACCGCCAAGTGCAGGACCGACAATAGCACTTATACCCCAGATACTTGAAAGATATCCCTGAATCTTTGCACGTTCTTCTACTGTATAAATATCTCCGGCAATTGTATTTACTGTAGCCATAACAGAGCCTGCACCAAGTCCCTGCATTCCCCGAAACAAGATAAGTGATTCAATATTCCAGGAGGCAGCAGAAGTGGCAGAGCCGATTAAAAAAATATTAATTCCAAAAATCAAAATTTTCTTACGACCAAAAAGATCTGTTAGCTTTCCATATACAGGAATGGTAACAGTCTGCGCAAGAAGATAAATCGAAAACACCCAGGAAAATTTTGTAAATCCGCCTAAATCAGAAACGATATGCGGAATGGCTGTTGAAACAATAGTCGAATCCATAGCAGCCAGCATCATAGTTAGCATCAATGCTAAAAGAATAAAACTGCGCCGCTGAGGTTTATTATCTAAAGAAGAATTATCAGACATAAATAATTGAATTAAACATCATCATTAATATTATCAGAATCGGAATTATTTTATTTGACTGCGGGCAAAATACGGTATTAATTTTTAACTGTTTGTTACTTAGCTATCAGTTTTTTACAAATCTTCTAAGGAACAATAACAGTCCGCACTCCTGCATCATATTTTTCCAATGCATCAAGTGTTTCATTGATAGCATCAGCATCCAATGGAATTGTCCGGGTTACAATATGTGATGTATCCAGCATTTTCTTTGCTGTAAAATCAATCAGTTTAGGAAGCTCCTGCAAAAGATGATCATTTGAGCCGATCAATTCAACTTCTTTTCCAATTATTTCGCTGTAAGTATTTATAGAAAGGTTCTTATCTGAAAGTCCAACAAGCACTACACGCCCTAACGGACAAACAGATTGAAGAGCTTGCTTTTGTGTTAGCGTTAATCCAATCATTTCTATTGCAACATCAATGCCCTTATCAGCATTTATTTTTTTAATTTCTTCAACAGGATCATTAATTTTTCCGTTTATTGGAATAGCACCATACTGAGCAGCAAGTTTTAATTTCTCCTCGTTGATATCAACTGCAAATACCATTGATGCGCCAAAAGCTTTTGCAAGCTGAATTGCAGATTGCCCTAATCCGCCGACACCAAACACAGCTACTTTATCGCCGGGTTTTATTCTGCTTTTTAACAAAGCGTGATAAGCTGTAGCAGAAGCACACATTAAAGTCGCACCTTGTTCAAAAGGAATTTCATCAGGCAAATGGATTGCATTCCGTGAAGGGATTGCTATATATTCTGCATAACCTCCATCGGTATGATGTCCGATCATTTTTCCTTGTTTGCAAAATTGTTCATTACCGGTTGAACAATAATAACAATCGCCGCAGGTAATAAGATAATGAAGACAAACTCTGTCACCAGGTTTTACATTTGTAACTTCTTCACCAATTTTTTCTACTATTCCCGCAACTTCATGTCCCAATGTTAAGGGAGTGAAACTTACCGGAGAAATTCCTGCGCGATAATGTGCATCAGAATGACAAATACCTGCTGCTTTAATTTTAACTAAAATGTCGCGTTTACCTATTTCAGGAATTGGAATTTCCTGCATTTCCAAAGGTCTTATTACCCCGGCAAAACGAACTGCTTTCATAATATTTTTCTGAGTTATATTAATTATAAATTAAATTTGTGCTGCAACTTATCTATTTCTTAACTGAAGATAAAAATATTAAGTGTTTATTTTACTCATAAATTTTCCCTGCGGATTTTCAAACCTTTATCTGAATTTTAAAACTTATGATTTTGCAGAATATATTATCTATATAAACCAGGAGTTAACTTCTCCATAATTTGGTTCTTTTACAAAAAGTGAGTGCCAATCGTTTCCATTTTTTAATTCTTTTGCGATTACTCTTAGTGTATTTAAAACTGCTAACATTGGTTTTCCGCCAACACTTACTCTGTTTACTTTTAACTTTCTTAACTCGCTAATGTTTAACAAATCATTGATAAGAATATTTAACGGAAGGTTGATTGTCTTTTTTAATTCGGCAACTGTTTCAATCTCTTTTATAAAAGGAATAAAAATTCCATCTGCACCTGCTTCTTCAAA
>JAVEUY010000337.1:0-3677 GCA_034005315.1 Ignavibacteriaceae bacterium
TCCGTGTGGTATCGAAGATATCATCCACATGACGAAAAAAACCGCTTCCAAGCTCCTGGCGTTCTTCTGCTGTCAAATCATACCAAACCCAGTCCATCGCAGCCAGCCATCCAATACGGGAATAAACATACCAGTTAACAGCCCTGCCGGCATCATAACAGGCATGATAATAATCCAGCGAGGCAAATAGCATTTCTTTTATACGCGTTAGCAACTCAGTTGAGGGAGTAATCCGGTAAACAAAAGCGGCTGCCATGACATTATAACCCCAGTCACCGGCTTCAATTGTGAATCCCGGTCTTTTGGTAGGCCAACTAATTTCTGTTGCATCCCAATCCGATTTGTACGGGCTATTAAAATAAGCCAAGTCTTTAATAAGATCATATTCCTTTTTCATCTCAACAGATAAGGAACGTGATTTAACGGACTCCCAGCTATCTGCATTAAAAAAAAGTCGGGGATGATCCGAACGAATATCGCTGAAATTAATGTTTATCTTTTTTATTTTGTATGGTATAACAACATCTCCATCCAACGGTACAATGGGTAATTGTCCGAAAGAGTGTAGTAAACTCCCGGCAAACACGAACAACAGGACAAATTTTTTTATTTTACTAAGCATATATAATTTTAATTGCATCATTTCTTCAGGTGATTATTTTAAGTCCTTTTCGTCCACATGGTGCTCACACGACAAAAGCTAATCATGTCCCTGTGGGTCAGGATTATTTAAACTTTGTCATTATTTGTTTCTGGTGTCAATTTTGATAAAATCACACGGGATAACCACCATGGATTTCGTCGATATCGATGTTTACAATGAGAGCTATAAACTCTTTGGCAGGATTACTATTTCTATCCGGAACATATCAACAGACATATTCCGGATAGAGTTTTAATGGAGTTTTTATTGACTTATAATAGAACCTTTTGTACTGATTTTGAATTTTCAGTAATCAGGTGAATGACATAAATTCCTGAACGCAGGTTAATCAATTGGCCTTCTTTCACTAACCCACTTTTCACACATTTACCCTCGATTGTATAAATCTGCACTGTACCATCCACATTTGAAATCAGACCTTCTTTTACTAAGAAGAAATTAGATTTATATTCCGAATTATTATATGTATCATTGACAGTTGAGAATGTACCTCCTAATTCGTAAGCGCCAATATCAGGATTTCCGACACGGGATGAACCACGTTGATCTACTTCAGGCGCTCCGGTCACATATCCTGCATCATGTGCTATACTACCGGTGGCAATACTTAATGTAGTTGTTTCACCACCATTATCTGCTAAAGAAGTAGCCAACTTTAAATCAGTTCCACTAATATTCTCCGTGTTACCAGAAAATGCTGTGGCTATATTTAGACCACCGTCGGATTGAACTATATCTGCCAGGTTATTCCGACTTTCAACTAAATTAACAGTAGTTCTAAACGACTGTGTTCCACCTGGATGGGTATTTCCATAAAAAATATTATTTATTACTGTTAGATTTAAGTAACCGTTATTATAGAAACCGGGAGGAAAACCGTTACGCTCATTTTGATTAAATGCAATCGTGTTATTAATAAATTTAACCTCATTATTGAAAGTTCCAGTTCCATTATTCCGAACTACAACGGCACCAAAACCGGCATTCTGATCTGCATTCAAACCACCATTTTTATTTGCATTGTTTGCAAATGTACAATTCTGAACCAGCACCTGCTTCTGATAGTCTGATGCACTTATCATGAAGAAAAGAGCAGAGCCATCTGTTTCGGAATAATTAGCATCAAAGGTACATCTGTCAATCGTTAAATTTAAAGGATTATTCACCGTACTTGCAGCAGTATATATATATATTGCACCTCCTCTTGCAGTAGCATCTATTGCTGTTTTTAATGCACTGTTATTTTTAAAATAACAATCCTGTATTAGGACTGTATTAGCACCTTCCACAAGATGTGGATTACGAATTTCTATCGCGCCTCCAAAACGTGCAATGTTATTTTCAAAATTCACATTACGACAGGTAAATGTACCTCTGGTAAAATCAATTACATTACCACTTGCACTTCCTGATGCATCAAAGTCTTTAAATGTAAGGTTTTCAATTAATACTGTTGGTGATGTTGAAATGTTACCAATTTCCATAGACCTGGAGCCATTTGTTACAGTTCCAACCACAACAGAGGTGGCTTTATCTTCTCCCTGTATGGTAATATCTTTTACAATTGTTTTCATGGATACAACTGCTTTGTGGAAATTCACCGTTCCGGATATATTAATCACATCACCATCCGTAGACGCTTTATCAAGCGCTTGTCTTAAAGTTAAAACCGCGGTTTCCGGTGTTAATCCATCATTCGAATCGTCACCTGTCGCTCTCACGTAATATGTTGTCGCGAGTAATGCAAACGACCATACCAATAACAAGGTTAAAAACATGTAATTTTTTGTTTTCATACTCTTTAAATTTAATTGTTTATTATATAAATCCGAATCATATACCTAAATCTAAAAATATAATTCAGTATTATCGAGTTTGCTAAAAATTATTTTTACTAAGAAATGCTTATTAATGGAAAGTATTATACTGCTGTTAACCGGTGCTATATAAAACAATAATCTGACAGCAGTATAATACAAAAGTTAATTTTACAAAACTACTTTGCCTGTTTTTTGAAGATTCGCGTTATCAATATGAATTACATACATACCCGCTGACAGGGGAATAAACTGACCTTCCTTGACTTTACCCTCTCTGATGCATTTACCATCAACAGTAAATACACGCATGTTACCAAATACTTTTGAAACAATACCGTTTCTATCAACTGTCAACATAGAACTTAAATTCTGGGTGTAAGTTATATTCTTAACTGCTGAAAATCCTGCTTCAAATGCGCCTACATCCGGGGTTCCTTCGCGGGGAAATCCTCTTTGATCCAGCATAGGTATACCCGTTGCATACCCGGCATTGATAGCAATACTACCGGCATTAAGGGCAAGCGTTGGGGTTTCACCTCCATTATCTGCGATGGCTTCATCCAATTTTAATTGTTCTGATGTTGCATCTTCAATATTATTTGAAAATGCTGTTGCTCTGTTAAGACCATCCGCGGCAGAAAAAACAACATCTGCTATGTTATTCCGGCTTTCGACCATATCTGCAGTTGATCTAAACGAATATTTTCCACCGGCATGCGTATTTTCAAAGAACAAGTTGTTGATCATGGTTAAATTAGGATAACCTCCATTATGGAAACCGGGATGACCACCGCTTCTTTCATTTGAGTTATATGCAATGGTGTTATTGATAAATTTAATTTCACCATTGTTTGCTCCATCACCATATCCTCTTACAAAGATAGCAGCCAGATTAGCAGTCTTGTGTGTTGGATGAACGCCCCCATTTTTATTAACATTATTGACGAAAGTGCAATTCTGAACAATTACCTTATTAACTTCTTCCGAAGTACCCATCATGATATATAATGCTGAACCGTCGTACTCGGAGATATTTGAATCGAATGTACATCTTTCGATAGTCAATTCAAGAGGATTTGGATACAATGTAGGAGAAGGATAAACATAGATAGCACCACCTCTTGCTACTTCATTGGATTCAATTTTTAACGCTTTATTGCCTTTAAAGTAACAGTCCTGTATTAATACTTTAT
>JAVEUY010000016.1:0-17449 GCA_034005315.1 Ignavibacteriaceae bacterium
TTTACAGAAGAGTTAATCATTAAAATAGAAAAGTTACTGCCCTCAGTATTTGATATTACATTTGCATTCAACAAATTTACTCTCGGTGCAGACTTCCTTACAAAAACACTTGGTTTTAATGAAGAGGAAATAAACTCATTTGATTTTGATGTATTAAGCAAACTTGGTTTTTCTAAAACAGAGATTTCTTCTGCAAACGATTATGTTTGCGGAACAATGACAATTGAAGGTGCTCCTTTTTTACAGCATGAACATTATTCCGTATTTGATTGTGCAAATAAATGCGGTAAAAAGGGAACCAGATTTATCAGATCAGTTGCTCATATAAAGATGATGGCGTCAGCTCAGCCATTTATTTCGGGTGCAATTTCTAAAACAATAAATCTTCCCAACGGTGCCAGTGTTGAAGATGTCAGTAATGCATATATGCAAAGCTGGAAACTTGGTGTTAAAGCCAACGCACTATACCGTGATGGTTCAAAACTTTCACAACCATTAAATACAATGACTGACGAAGATATTGATACTATAATGGAAGAGAAAGAAAAGAATGATATTGTAAAAGTTGCCGAGAAGATCATTCATAGATATATTGCTAAAAGAAGAAGACTGCCAGACAGAAGATCAGGTTATACACAAAAAGCAAAGATCGGCGGTCAATCAGTTTATATCAGAACCGGTGAATATGATAACGGACAGCTTGGTGAAATCTTTATTGATATGCACCGCGAAGGCGCATCTGTAAGAAGTTTATTGAACTGTTTTGCAATTTCCATTTCGCTTGGATTGCAGCATGGTGTACCTCTTGAAGAATTTGCAGACGCATTTGTATTTACACGTTTTGAACCAAGCGGAATTGTAACCGGTAACGAAAAAATAAAAATGGCTACTTCAGTTATTGATTATATATTCAGGGAGCTTGCTGTTACTTATCTTGGCAGAAATGATCTTTCTCATATAGATAATGATGAAACTTCTTCAAAAGTTTCCAGAGGAATTGTGAAAAAATTAAGTGAACCTGAATTTGAAAGCGAAGAATTAGTCAGCGAAAGACTTGTTGAATTGGATAAAGGTAATATAGATTCGGATTATTTAAGTTCATATAAAAGATCAGAAATTGTTTCAGAAACTGTTACCAAAACTATAAACAATATGACTGCAAAAGTTAAGCAGGCTATTGAGAACGGATATACAGGAGATATATGTCCTGAGTGCCAAAGTATTACGATGGTTAGAAACGGTACCTGTCTGAAATGTATGACTTGCGGTTCAACAACCGGATGCAGTTAATAATTACAAAAAGAGACTATCTTAAAAAGTAAAATTCAGGATTGATTCTGGTATTGACTTTACAACGAAATCAGAAAATGATTTGAGATAGTCTCTTTACTTTTTTCAAAATCACTCTTCTTCTTCTACTCGTCGTGCACCCATATAGCGTTTGTTATAATAGTCGTGATCCAATGAAGAGATAGTAACGCCTAATTTTGTTGAGGCGTGTGCAAATAAATTTTCTCCTATATAAATTCCAACATGCCCCGGTTTTACGCGTCTTCTTGTATTAAAAAAAACGAGGTCGCCAAATTTCAGATCAGAGCGGTCTTCAATCGGAACTCCTTGTGTAAATTGTTCACGAGCTGAACGGTTCAAATTCAACAGCCATGAATTTTTGTAAACACTTTGAGTAAATGCACTGCAATCAATACCATTTAATGAATTTCCCCCAAATTTATAAGGAGTGTTCATATATTTAATTATCTCCATTATCATCAGATCTCTTTTTGTAGATAATGGTAAACTCTCTTCTTCCCTGTTTTTATCTAGATTTTTTATTACAGCAGAAATATCAATTTGTGATTCATCTTCCGGCAAATCTCCCGGATCTTCTGACTCAGGAAAATCATCGTTTTCAAAAACTATTAAAGAATCATCGGAAACGGAACTAGTTTGATAGCGTCCTGGTTCTTTTACTTTGTTATCAGAGCTTTTACCCGAATCATAAAACCTGGTAGAACTTGTTGTACTAGAGCATGCAGAGAAAGCAAGTATGATCAACCCCAAAAATAAAACCTTGCAAAAAACATTTATAACTATCATTAATTATCCAAGATATGATTTTAAATTTTTACTTTTTGAGTTGTGTCTTAGTCTTCGGATAGCTTTTTCTTTAATCTGTCTTACTCTTTCTCTGGTAAGACTAAACCTTTCACCAATCTCTTCTAAGGTCATGGCATATTCTCCATCAAGACCAAAATAAAGCCTTAATACTTCTGCTTCACGTTCGGGCATTTCAGATAAAATATTTTTCATTTCTTGTTTTAAAGACTCAGAAATTAATTCGTTATCCGGAGAAGGCTGCTGATCATTTTCAATTACATCTAAAAGACTGTTATCTTCACTTGCAGGAAACGGAGCATCTACAGAAACAGGTTTTCCTGATATTCTGAGAGTATCTGATATTTCACTAACATCCATTTCCAAAGCTTCGGCAATCTCTTCAGTGCTGGGTTCACGTTCAAATTCCTGTTTTAAATTACTTAATGTTTTTCCAATCTTGTTTATAGCGCCTATACGATTTAAAGGTAATCTAATTATCCTGGATTGTTCTGCTAATGCTTGTAAAATTGATTGCTTTATCCACCAGACAGCATAAGATATAAATTTGAAACCCCGTGTTTCATCAAATCTTCTTACTGCTTTTATCAATCCCAAATTACCTTCGTTAATCAAGTCGCCAAGTGATAATCCCTGGTTCTGATATTGTTTAGCAACGCTTACAACAAACCTCAGATTAGCTTTTGTTAGTTTTTCCATCGCTTCCTGATCTCCGTTCTTCATTCGGATTGTTAGCTGTATCTCTTCCTCAGGTGAAAGCAATTCAACTTTCCCTATTTCCTGCAGATACTTATCAAGTGATTGACTTTCTCTGTTAGTAAATTGTTTTACAATTCTCATTTACTTTCAGATGTCTGTAAAAATGATTCTTAAGGAACCTGAGATACACAGTTATGATAACAGTCAGTTAAAAATAGAAATGTTTTAATTTAAAATAAAGTTACATTTATCTTCAGATATTACCGGAGATAATAAATTCAGGATGGAAGGAATTTACATTGATATTACTAAATCTATCGGGGTTTAATGAAACAATTGTCAGTTTATTCAATTCAGCAAGGATATAGAAAAGCGCATCTCTCAGGTTATCAAATCTGTCCTTATATTTTGAAACAGATAAACTATAACGTGAATGTATTCCTAAAACTTTAATACTATATAAAACATCGTTTACCCGTTGTATTTCTGTGTGTGAATCTGCTAACAGGTAAAGCTCTGAAGCATTTAAAACAGAAGTAAAACAAATACCTGATTTCATTAATTTAATCAGATACGATTCATTTTCTGAACCGGTTATTAAATGATCTGCCAGTACATCTGTTTCAATCAGATACTTAGGAATTTTTTTTTGATTCATTTATTCTCTTAGCAAAATTGGAATCCCTTAAAGTACCCTGAGCATCAATTAGTTTTTAACTACTTCTAAAGGCATATCCTGAAGTTCTGATATTTTATTTAATACATCGGTTAAATTCTTTTCCTGTTTATTAGTCCGGATATTATTATGATCATTCATATAAAAAACTTTTTCCTTTTAATTCATTAGTTACTCCGAAATAATCTGCAGCAGTTTTCCCGATATCTGAAAAAGTGCTTCTGACACCAAGATCATTAGCTGCTTTATTTATACCGTAATAAAGCAGCGGAACATATTCCCTGCTATGATCTGTTCCCGGTGTTGTGGGATCATTTCCGTGATCAGCAGTTATTACAACTCTGTCAGTTTTATCTATCCTATTTAAAAATTCCGGTAAAAAGTTATCAAAATTTTTTAATGCATTTGCAAAACCGGCAACATCGTTTCTATGTCCGAAATAAACATCAAAATCAACCAGGTTGATAAATATTAAACTGTTAATAAATTCTTTTGATGCTTTAAGTAGTTCTTTGCATCCTTCTTCATTAGAGAAGGTTTTTATATTATGATTAATCCCCCGATAATTAAAAAGGTCACTGATCTTTCCTATGCTGACCGTATTTATACCGTTATTGTACAGTATATCAAGTAAAGTATCTGAGGAAGGACTTAAAGAATAATCTTTTCTGTAAACTGTCCGGTTAAAATTTCCAACTGTTCCGATAAATGGTCTTGCAATAACCCTTCCTATTTTTATCGGATCTGCTAAAACAATATTTCTTGTAAGCTCACATATATGATAAAGATCTTCTAAAGGAATTATTTCCTGGTGAGCAGCAATCTGAAAAACTGAATCAGCAGAAGTGTAAACAATAGGAAAACCGGTTTTAATATGTTCTTCACCAAGCTGTTTAATTATTTCTGTACCTGAAGCTGCTACATTACCAAGATAACCTTTACATTTAGTAACTTCTAAAAACTTCTGCATCAGATCATCAGGAAAACCATTTGGATAATAATCAAAATCTGTATCTACATAAAGACCGCTTATCTCCCAGTGTCCGGTTGTACTGTCTTTCCCTTTAGAAATTTCTGCAAGTTTGCCAAATGAAGCCATTGGTATTTCTGTTTTGTCAATTCCTTCAACAGGAATTATATTTCCTAGCCCCATCTTTTCAAGGTTAGGAAGTGAAATACCGTTTAATGCTCTGGAAATATTCCCAAGTGTGTTGCTTCCTTTATCACCATATAAATTTGCATCAGGAAGTTCTCCAACACCAACTCCATCAAGAACGATTATAAAAAAATTATTCATATAAGGTAAGAAATAATATTAGAATCGTTAAAGATTAACTTACACTTTTAACTGTATTACCGCCTTTTTCAACAGCTTTCTGAAGCGCCAGTTCTGCATTATGAAAAACTTCATCAGTGTCAGTTTTTTCGTTTGTTAAAGCAATACCTATCGAGACTGTATATGTATTTTGTTTGCTGACAATTGCAATCGGTGTACGGGCAATTTTAACTCTTAGCTTTTCTGCCCAAACAAATATTTTTTTGGAATCGGTATGAAAAAAGTGAACTGCAAATATCTTCTCGTCAATTCTGCCAAAGATATTAATTGGAGTCAATTCCTCAGCTATACTTTCTGAAATCGCTTTTAATACTTTGGGAAACGGGTCGCCGTCAAACAATGATTCCTGTTCTAAAAATTCATCAATTTTTATCAATGCCAAAGCTCCGGTTATTTTAAATATGTTTGCTTTGAAGAGATCGGCACTTAGTCTTTCAATAAAAGTATCACGATTAAGAGCTCTTGTATCTATATCAAGAGCCATCAGACTTTTTATCAGCGTTTGAGATGAATGTGAATAGATTATAAATGATATTATGTGAACTGAATCTCTGAGAAACTTTACATCAGAATTTGTGTATATATTTTTTTTGAGGCTTTCAAAGCAAAGAACACCAAAGTTCTGATTGCCATAAATTAATGGTATTGCAAGAAATGATCCATCAAATGTTAAATCTTCTGACTTTGAAAAACGCTTATAATTATCTGCACCGGTATCATCAATTTTAACCGGGGCACCGGAAAGTATAGCTTTACCAACAAGAGTGCCCGTCAGATCAATCTGCATACCCTGACCAATGTATTTTAATGAAGTTTTATTTATTACTCTCAATGTTTCAAACTTCTGCTCAACTGGTTTAAAGTAAACAAAAACCAGAGTATCCCATTCAATTAATTCACTCAGGGCATTCTGCATAGATGTAAGTATTCCATCTTCGGTATCAAAATTCGTTTCAGGACCTATCAGGTTTAAAAGTCCCTTTAATCTTTGCTGAGAAATAGTATCAGTATGCTTTTCTTCAAAAAACTGAATTATCATTGTAATAACACGAACAAATCTGCCAAGGGAATAAATATTTTCAATTCCAAAAGCATCTCCTACTTTTGAATCAACTGCTAAAATTGCTATCAGAGAACCTTCGTAAAAAAGCGGAACGCCGACAAAGCTTCTGATCTTCTGAGCTTTATCGTAATATCTTATTACATCAGACTCTGCGGCTGGAGAAATATCACTTAATAATTCAGGCTCATTCTTTTGAACGATTTTACTTAGAACATCATCTTCTATATCAAATTTTCGTCTTGCAATCTCATTGGGTGAGGCAGATACAAACTTCTCAATCGAAAGTTTTTCTTTTTTCTTATTGTACCAAAAAAATATGGCAGTATGTGCTGAGTAAGCATCTTTAATTACAGTAAGAATTTTTTCAAGCGCAAAAGTAAATTGTCCGTCATTACCAATTTCAGCAGGCGGCGGTTCAGTTGCAATTTCTTCAAATCGTTCTTTAAGATCCGGAGGTATTAAAGTCGTTTTGTGCGCTTTAAAATCAGGCACATAATTACTCGTGGTAATTACATCCGGGTCAGTACTAGTATTAGTTTTAGTTATAATTTTAAATGATCCATCCTGATCAGAAGAAGCCGGTATATTATAACTGCTGTCTGATTCATCATCTTCGTTAATTGAGTACTTTCCATCAAGTCTTACTGAATCTCTAAGAAAAATAATAAAGGCAACATAAATAATTATCACTGCTATGATTATGAATCGTATAAGGAGGTCGTCCGAAAGGAATAAAAGCAAAGCAAGAATAGGAACAATAAAAAATATTAATAATCTTTTCTTTTGTCTTTTATCTATTATCACTGTTCTTACTTGTAATTAGTTTTGTTAGTAAAATATTTCTATAAAATAAATAGTAAACTTTCTAACGCAAAGATATAAACTATTTAATTAAATAGTGAAAGCAGCAGCTTCTTTATTTCTTTTTTTCCTGTTCCTTTTACAGAAGAATATAGAAAAAGATTTTCATTGAATATCAACTCGGGGAAAAACTGAATTATGGACTTAACACTTTTAGATATTTCCGATTGTTTGAGTTTATCTGATTTGTTAAGGATTACATTATATGGCAGGTTAAGCTCTCTTAACATCTGATTAAGTTTTATATCAAGCTCGGTAGGATGATGCCTGCTGTCAATTATGTGAAATACTAATGCAATATTTTTTGATTCAGCAAAAAAATCATTTATTAATTTTCCCCATTTCTTACGTTCAGATTGGCTTACTTTAGCATACCCATATCCCGGCAGATCAACCATATAATAATCTGAATTAATATTATAGAAATTAATTGAGCGGGTTTTACCAGGTGTTGAGCTGGTTTTAGCTAAGTTCTTTCGGTTAAAAAGTGAGTTGATAAATGAAGATTTGCCTACATTCGATCTTCCGCACAAAACAATCTGAGGCAATCCTGATTTTGGCAGATCAGTTAATCTATAAACTGCCGCTATAAATTCTTGTTTTTCGGACATAATAAAAAAAAGAGTAACCGATATTCCGATTACTCTTAAAATAATAAATTATAACTCCTGATTATTTTTTATCAGTGTTTTCGTAAACAACATTTGCTTCTTCGATCGCATTTTCTGATTTCTTTTCAGCTTTTTCTTTAGCTTTCAATTCTCTTTTTTCTTTTTGCTCTTCAGCTTTTTTATTTGCTACATCGTTGTAATCAACTAATTCCAAAATTGCCATTGGTGCAGCATCGCCCATTCTGCTGCCAAGTTTAACAACACGGGTAAACCCGCCGGGTCTTTCACCAATCTTAGGCAATATTTCCGAAAAAAGTTCTTTTACAACTTCTTTATCGTTTATCACTGCCATAACCTGTCTACGCACATGCAAATCATTTTTTCTGGCTTTAGTAATTAACTTTTCAATAAAAGTTCTTGCTTCTTTTGCTTTGGCTTCAGTAGTTTTAATTCGTTTATGTTTTAAAAGAGAAGTAGCCAACGAGTTAAGCAAAGCTGCTCTGTGACTGGCTGTTCTACCTAATTTTCTTCCTTTAACATTGTGTCTCATTTAATTATCCGTTTAGATTAATTTGAATCTGTATCTTCTTTAAGATATTTATCTACGTCCATTCCAAAATCAAGACCAAGAGTTTCTACTATTTCAGTCAATTCTGCCAAGGACTTTCTTCCGAAATTTCTGAACTTCAGCATTTCCTGCTCATCTTTTCTGACAAGATCAGCAAGGTTTTTAATGTTAGCTGCTTTTAAACAGTTGTGTGACCTGACACTTAGTTCAAGATCATCAACCGAAGTAAGAAGAACTTTACGTATTCTTTCTGTTTCACTGTCTTTTTGATTTACACTTTGTTCTTCTTCCTGTTCCATATCAAAGTTAATAAACAACTGAACATGTTCTTTTAAGATTTTTGCTGCCTGAGTTAGTGCGTCATCAGGAATAATTGAACCATCAGTAAAAATTTCCAGCGTCAGTTTTTCATAATCGTTCTTATCACCGATTCTGATATTTTCTACAAAATACTTAACAAGTTTTATTGGAGTAAAAATCGAATCAATAGGAATTACACCAATAGTTTGATCGGGCGAAATATTTTCATTTGCCGGAACATAACCCACACCTTTACCAACTCTTAATTCAACATCCACCTTAGCACTTTTATTTAAAGTAGCTATGTGCAGTTCCGGATTAAGAATTTCAATTTCATTACTAACTTTCTGAATATCTGCTGCAGTCCACACACCAGGGCCTGATAAAGAAATATCTATTTTATTAGGTTTCTTTGAAAGAAATTTCATTCGTACTTGTTTGAGATTCAAAATAATCTCTGAAACATCCTCAACAATTCCTTCGATGGTTGTAAACTCGTGAAGCACTCCACTAAATTTAACGGAAGTAATTGCTGATCCTTGCAGAGATGATAAAAGTACTCTGCGAATGGAATTACCCAGCGTAACACCATAACCTCTTTCAAGAGGCTGCAATGTAAATCTTCCGTATGAATTTGTGTAATTAGATTCATCAAGAACAACAGATTCCGGCATCTTTAAAGATGATATGCTCATTATTATCCTCTATTCTTATTCTAATTAAAAATTTTATTTCGAGTAAAGTTCAACTACTAATTGTTCATTAGCAATTAAAGGTACATCTGCTCTTTCCGGAATTTGAACAAAGGTTCCGGAAAGTAAAGCTTTATCAACTGTTAACCAGCTATAAGTATGATCTTTTACTCTTTTAAGTGAATTATGGATTGCATCCAGTTTTTTGCTTTTATCTTTGATCTGTATTGTATCACCTGCTCTTAACAGATAAGCCGGGATATCAACAAGAACATTATTAACTAAAATGTGTCTGTGTCTTATCAACTGTCTTGCTTGTTTACGAGATGATGAAAATCCTAATCTGTAAACAACATTATCCAATCTTCTTTCTAACAGCTTAATAAGGTTTTCTCCGGGGATACCTTTTTGACTATTAGCTTTTTTGTAATAATTTCTGAATTGTGTTTCTAATAAACCGTATATTCTCTTAATCTTTTGTTTCTCTCTTAATTGAACGCCATATTCAGAAACTTTAGATCTTCTGGAAAGTCCGTGTTGTCCCGGCGGATAATTTCTTTCTTCAATCGGACATTTTTCAGTAAAACACTTTTGTCCTTTAAGGAAAAGTTTCTGTCTTTCTCTTCTACATAACTTACAAACTGAATCAGTGTATCTTGCCATTTAGTGAATCTCCATAAATTATACTCTTCTTTTCTTTGGTGGTCTGCATCCATTATGAGGAATCGGAGTAACATCTTTAATTGATGAGATAGTTAATCCTGCTGTATGCAGTGCTCTGATTGCTGCTTCTCTTCCTGAACCGGGACCTTTAACAAAAACATCTATTTTTCTCATTCCTAAATCATAAGCTTCTTTAGCAGCAGCTTCTGCAGAAACTTGTGCAGCAAATGGAGTGTTTTTTCTGGAACCTTTAAATCCATTTTTACCTGCAGACGACCAGGAAACAGTGTTCCCGTAGATATCTGTTATAGTAACTACAACATTATTAAAAGTAGCTTTAATATGTGCAACACCATTAGAATCTACGTGAGTTCTTTTCTTAACTTTTTTTACAGTTTTAGCCAATGCTTAATCCTCCGTGTATCAAATATTATTTCTTAGTAGGTACTTTTTTCTTGCCGGCAACAGTTCTTCTTTTGCCTTTTCTGGTTCTTGAATTAGTTCTTGTACGCTGACCTCTTACAGGTAAACTTTTGCGATGTCTGATTCCGCGGTAAGAACCAATATCCATTAATCTTTTTATATTCTGCTGAACTTCAGAACGTAATGCTCCTTCAACACGATAATCTGCAGTGATAACTGCTCTTATCTCAGCGATCTCTTCATCAGTCAGTTCCGCAACTTTCTTTAACGGATTAACTTTAGCTTTTTCTAAAATCTGTGCAGCTACAAATTCACCAATACCATAAATGTATTGTAAACCGTATAACACCTTTTTATTTTTTGGTAAATCAACTCCAGCTATACGAGCCAATGATATACTCCTTTGTTTTTAACCTTGTCTTTGTTTGTGTTTCGGGTTTTTGCAAATAACTCTTACAACACCCTTACGTTTAATAATTTTACATTTATCGCAAATCTTTTTTACAGAAGCTCTGACTTTCATTTTACTTATTCCTATTTATACCTGTAAGTAATTCTGCCTTTTGTTAAATCGTAAGGAGAAAGTTCTATAGAAACTTTATCTCCAATTAAAATTTTTATAAAGTGCATTCTCATTTTGCCGGAAATGTGCGCAAGTATTTCGTGTCCATTATCAAGCTTAACTCTAAAAGTTGCATTTGGTAATGTATCTGTAATTACGCCATCTATTTTAATAGGTCCTTGTTTTGCCATCTAACAAACTGTTAAGATTTCCGGCTTATTATTATTTATTAAAATTGTATGTTCAAAATGTGCTGATGCTGATCCATCTGCTGTTAAAATTGTCCATTTATCATTTGCAGTTAGAACATCATACTTCCCGGCATTAACCATTGGTTCAATTGCTAAAGTCATTCCATTCTTTAGTTTAGGACCAGTATTTTTTTTACCAAAATTAGGAATTTGCGGTTCTTCGTGCAGATACTTACCAACACCGTGTCCGCATAAATCTCTTACAATAGAAAAACCATTTGCTTCCACATATTGCTGAACTGCAAATGAAATATCATGAACCCTGTTTCCTTCAACTGCCTGCTCAATACCAAGATATAAAGAACGTTCGGTAACTTCCATTAACTTTGTCTTTTCATCGCTTACTTTTCCAACTGCTGTGCTTAACGCAGCATCACCAAAATAACCTTCCTTAACAACACCAATATCTAAAGAAATCAAATCACCATCTTTTAATACTCTATGCCCCGGAATACCATGCACAACTTCTTCATTAACTGAAGTACAAATTGACCCTGGATAATCAGGTGCTCCACCTTGTGAATAACCTTTGAAAGCCGGTTTAGCATTATTACTTAAAATGTAATCTTCGGCTATTCTATCCAGTTCTATAGTTGTAATCCCCGCTCTAACATTCGCTTTGAGAAGCTGAAGTGTCTCTGCAACAATTTTACAGCTTTCTCTTATGTAATCAATTTCTTTTTTTGACTTAATTAAAATCACTAAAAACTATCTGCGACCTTTAACCTTACCTGATTTCATAAATCCATCATAATGTCTCATCAGTAAATGAGATTCAATCTGCTGCAAAGTATCTAAAGCAACACCAACAATAATCAATAAACTAGTGCCGCCAAAAAACTGTGCAAAGTTAGTTGAAACACCCCAACCTGCAACAAACGCCGGAAGTATTGCAACAATTGCAAGAAAGATAGAACCTGGCAAAGTAATCTTTGTTAAAATATTATCAATAAAATCAGAAGTTTGTTTTCCGGGTCTGATACCAGGAATAAAACCGCCTTGTTTTTTCATATTATCAGCAACATCCTTTGGATTAAAAGCAATTGCAGTATAAAAATATGTAAAAAATATAATCATCAATGCATAGAAGAATGAATAAATCGGTGATGTAAATACAAAATAGCGTGCAAGGTTTTGCAAGAATTCGTTATCCGGGAAAAATGACAAAACCGTACCTGGTATAAACATTATCGACTGAGCAAAAATTATTGGCATAACCCCGGCTGTATTTACTCTTAACGGGATATATTGAGTTACACCGCCATAGACTTTTCTTCCAACTACTCTTTTTGCATACTGCACAGGAATTTTTCTTGTGCCCTGAGTTACGAGCACAACACCGGCAATAATAAAGAACATAAAAGCTAAAATAATAATTTCAATTATTATCGATCTTTGTCCTGCTGTTATCAACTGATATTCTTCGTGAACAGAGACCGGAAAACGAGCAATAATTCCGATAAAAATTATAAGTGAAATACCATTACCGATTCCTTTATCAGTAATCTGCTCACCCATCCACATCATAAACATAGTACCAGAGGTTAGAATAATAATTGTAGAAACAATCCAGCCAATACCCTGAACAGCTTCCGGAACAATCGGTAATCCTCCCTGAACATTAATATTCAGCAATCTGACTGTAACTCCCCAGGCTTGCATTGCAGAAATAATAACGGTTCCGTATCTGGTAAGTTGAGTTATTTTCTTTCTTCCCTCTTCACCTTCCTGCTGCAGCTTCTGGAAATATGGAACAACTGCACCCATTAACTGTAAAATAATTGATGCAGAGATATAAGGCATTATTCCGAGTGCAAATATTGCAGCATTTGAAAATGCACCGCCTACAAAAAGATCAAACAATCCAAACAGATTATCTGAAGAAGCATTTTTCATACTCTCGGAAAGCAGAACTGTATCAACTCCGGGAATTGTTAAGTGCGAACCTAATCTTACTATAATCAGTAAAGACAGCGTATAAATAATCCGCTGTCTAAGTTCATTAATTTTGAAAATATTTCTAAAAGTTTCTGTAAATCTTGACATTTGTATTAACTAAATCTTAGTGATAGAGCCACCAGCTGCTTCAATTTTTTGTTGAGCTGATTTACTGAAATCATTAACTGTTAAATCGAGTTTAGTTTTTATATCGCCTGTACCTAAAACCTTAATTGGTTTCTTAGCACTTGAAACCAATCCAAGTCTTTTAAGTTCTTCGGCATTCAGTTTTTGATCTGTAATTTTTTTAAGATCAACCAATCTTTGTAAAGCGTTTAAATTAACTACCTGATACTCAACCTTAAAAATATTTGTAAAACCAAACTTGGGTGTTCTTCTCTGCAAAGGCATCTGACCACCTTCGAACCAGGCTTTATGCTTTGCACCGGATCTCGAAAGCTGACCATTTCTGCCTCTAGTAGATTGCTGACCGTGACCAGAGCCTTCACCGCGTCCAACCCTTTTGCGATTTTTTTTAGAACCTTTTGCGTATTTAAGATTACTTAAAATATCCATTATAAAACCTTATTAATCTTTTAATTCTTCAACTTTTACTAAATGAATTACTTTTTTAATCATACCTCTGATTTGAGGAGTATCGTTATGAATTTTTTGCCAATTAGGTCTTCCTAATCCTAAAGCTTCAATAGTAGCTTTTTGATTTCTTGGTCTGTCGATAACGCTTCTTGTTTGTGTTATTTTAATCTTTCCCATTACGTCCTTAGTTAGAAGAAATGAACAAATCTTTTACAGTGATGCCCCTTTTGCCTGCCATTTTTCTTGCATCAATTTGCTGCATTAAACCATTAAGCGTTGCTATAACCTGGTTATGAGGATTGCTTGATCCAAGAGATTTTGTAAGGATATCTGTTACGCCTGCAGCTTCTAACACAGCTCTTACTCCGCCACCGGCAATCAGACCGGTACCTGGAGATGCAGGTTTTAACAGAACTTTTCCGGCACCAAATTTTCCTAAAATTTCGTGTGCTACTGTTCCTTTAATTATCGAAACTTTAACTATATTTTTTTTGGCATCATCAATTCCTTTAGAAATAGCATCGGTAACTTCATTAGCTTTACCAAGCCCTACTCCAACGACACCATTACCATTTCCAACAACGACAATAGCGTTAAAGCTGAATCTTCGCCCACCTTTAACAACTTTAGCAACTCTGTTAATGTGAACAACTTTTTCTTTTAGTCCTTCTGTCTCTGTTGATTTTACAGCTTTCAAATAAATCTCCAAACAATCATTAATTAAAAAATTTTTCTAAACACTCTTTGGCTGCCGGAAGAGGACTCGAACCTCTACAGACGCCTCCAAAGGGCGTAGTCCTGCCATTAGACGATCCGGCAATTTTCAGAATTTCAAACCTGCTTCACGGGCACCCTCTGCAATTGCCTGAATTCTTCCGTGATATCTGTAACCATTACGATCAAAAACGACATTGGTTATTTTCTTTTCCAATGCTTTTTTTGCCACAAGACTTCCTACCAATTTACTTTTAGAAATTTTACCTTTATTGTTCTTCAGCTCTTCAGTTAATTCTTTTGATAATGAAGAAGCAGCAACTAAAGTGTTTCCGGTAGAGTCGTCAATAATCTGAGCATAAACCTGATTTAAGCTTCTATAAACAGTTAATCTTGGCATTTCAGATGTACCGGATATTTTTTTTCTTAATCTGGTTTTTGATCTTAATCTTGAATTATTATTTCTCTTAATCATAGTATTCTTAAACTCCGTTAGAATTATTTACCAGCAGTTTTACCAGCTTTTCTTAAAATATGCTCGCCGGTATATTTTATTCCTTTACCTTTGTACGGCTCTGGTTTTCTTATTGATCTTAATTTTGCTGCAACCTGCCCAACTAACTGTTTATCAATTCCGGAAATCACAATCTGTGTTTGAGTCGGAGTTTCAATTTTTATCTCAGCAGGCGGTAAGAAATAAATAGGGTGAGAGTAACCCATATTTAAAAGTAAGTTAGCTCCTTTAAGTTCAACTCTGTATCCAACTCCAACTATATCTAATATTTTCTTATAGCCTGAAGTAACTCCAACAACCATATTATGTACTAAAGCACGTGTTAATCCATGCAATGCTTTGTTTATCTTCAGATCATCCGGTCTTTTTACTACAAGACCGGAATCATTCAACTCCAATTTCATATTAGGGTGAATGGCTCTTTGAAGTTCTCCTTTTGGTCCTTTAATTTTAACCATACTACCATCGATAGTAACTTTAACACCATCAGGAATTTCAATTATTTTTTTACCGATTCTAGACACTTTTTTACTCCGTCAAAAATTACCAAATGTAGCAAATTACTTCACCACCAACTGACTGACTTCTTGCTTCTTTATCAGTCATTAAACCCTTGGAGGTTGAAATTACTGCAGTACCTAAGCCATTTAAAACTCTGGGTAGTTTTTCAGAATCTTTATAAATCCTTAAACCCGGTTTGCTGATTCTTTTTAAACCTGTAATAGCAGAAGCACCATTTCTGTATTTCAGATGAATCTTTATTACATTTTGTTTATTATCTTCTATTAAGGAAAAGTCATGAATAAAATTTTCCTTTTTAAGAATCTCAGCTAGACCTATTTTCATTTTGGAAGCAGGGATTTCTACTCTAAGTTTTTTTGCTTTAGCAGCATTTCCAATTCTAACTAAAAAATCTGATATCGGATCAGTAACTGGCATATTCTTTTATTCTCCTACCAACTTGATTTCTTTAAACCCGGAATTTCACCTCTAAGGGCCATTTCCCTCAGAACCAATCTTGAAACACCAAATTTTCTGTAATATGATCTACCTCGGCCGGTAAACATACAACGGTTTTTTAATCTTACCGGAGATGAATTTCTTGGCAATTTCTGCAGTGCATCGTAATCACCTTTTTCCTTAAGTTCTTCTCTAAGTTTCTTATACTTATCATAAAGTTTTCTTCTTTTAGCATCACGAGCAATAATACTTAATCTTGCCATTAAATCTCCTTTTATTCCTTATTTAACTTCTTTTTTTCTAAATGGTAACCCAAAAGCTTTTAATAATTCGAAAGCTTCGTTATCTGTATGAGCAGTTGTTACAAGTGTTATATCCATACCCATAACACGGGTTATTTTATCCACATTAATTTCAGGGAAGATAATCTGCTCTTTAACACCGAGTGTATAATTACCTCTGCCATCAAATGATTTATCTGACAATCCTCTGAAATCTCTTACCCGAGGTAAAGCAACGTTGATCAATCTATCTAAAAATTCATACATTCTTTCTCTACGCAATGTAACCATAGCACCAATATTCATTTTTTCACGAAGTTTAAAGTTAGAGATAGCTTTCCTGGATTTTCTAACGCTAACTTTTTGTCCGGTAATTGCTTCAAGCTCTTTAACAGCTTCATCCATAATTTTTTGATCAGCAACAGCAGCACCAACACCCATATTTACAACAATCTTATCAACCCTGGGAACCTGCATAACACTTTTGTAATTAAATGTTTTTACAAGTGCAGGAATAATTTCTTTTTTATAAATCTCACCAAGTCTTGGTGTAATTTTTATTTCTTTTTCCTGCTTAGCCGGAGCCTCTTTACCAGTTGATTTTGGCTTTGCTTCTTTATCTGTTTTTTTAGTTTTCTTTTCAGCCATTTCTATAAACTCTGTTAAATTTTATTAAGGAATCATTTCGCCGGATACTCTGCTTATCCTGGCAATTTTCTTTTTACCTGTTTTATCATCCAAAATAATTTTTGATCCAATTCTTGTTGGTTCATTAGTTTTTGGATCCAAGATCATTACATTCGAAATATGAATTGGTGCTTCCTTTTCCTGTATCCCGCCCTGCGGTGAGCGCTGAGTGGGTTTAGTATGTTTTTTACGAAGGTTAATTCCTTCAACTATTAAACGTAATGTTTTTGGAAACACCTTTAGAACTTTACCAGTTCTGCCTTTATCATTACCAGCAATAACAATTACATTATCATTTTTTCTGATTTTCATTTATTGTAAACCCTTATATAACTTCCGGAGCTAAAGAAACAATCTTCATAAATTGTCTCTCTCTTAATTCCCTTGCCACAGGTCCAAATATACGTGTACCTTTAGGCTCGTTTTGATTATTTATTAAAACAACAGCATTCTCATCAAATCTTATATAAGAACCATCTTTCCTTCTTACTTCTTTCTTAGTTCTGACAATTACAGCACGTGATACTTCACCTTTTTTTACTGTACCATTTGGCATTGCTGTTTTAACAGAAACAACAATAGTATCTCCTACTGTAGCATATCTTCTGTCGCTACCACCAAGTACACGGATACATCTAACTCTTTTTGCACCTGAATTATCAGCTGCAATCAAATTGGTTTCTTCCTGAATCATCTCTGAATATCTCCTTACTTGGCTTTTTCAACAATTTCTACGAGACGCCATCTTTTATTTTTGCTAAGAGGGCGTGTTTCCATAATTTTAACTTTATCACCCAAAGCACATTCTTGTTTTTCATCGTGCGCCATAAGCTTAGTAGTTTTCTTAAAAAACTTCTTATAAATCGGATGAGGAACTCTTCTTTCAATTGCAACAGTAATTGTTTTATCCATTTTATTACTTACAACAACACCTGTTC